>NZ_JBJFHN010000066.1:0-13412 GCF_051893655.1 Porcipelethomonas sp.
AAAAAATCAATAAAACTCGTTTGGTTAAATTTAATATCAGCCAAACGAGTTTTCTTTTTATTCTTTAAGGCTCACTTCAAGTTTCATTTTTCGATATTCTTTTGGCGACATACCAATATATTTATGAAACAGTCTGCTAAAATAAAGAGAATTCGTGTATCCAACCATGTTTGCAATTTCAGTAATGGTGTAGTCTGTATTTTCTAACAAGCTTTGTGCGTTGGAAATTCGCAATTTCAAGATATACTGCAACGGACTTGAACCTGTAATTTCTTTAAAGCACTGAATAAACCAACAGTTGCTGAGTCCTCTGGATTTGGAATACTCCTCTATGCTAATCTCAGTATTATAATTTTTGCGAAAATAATGCATGGCAAAAGCAACTTCTTTTTCACTGGTGCTGCTGAATTTCTTTGCACTCATGATAGCTCTGCTAATCAAGATAAAAATATTTCTAAGTTGTAAGGAAATCAGTTCCTCATACCGTGGTCTGCAAAGCTGCAATTCCTGAATCATTTGTCCAAAAAGCAACTGATAATCAGGAGAAGTTCCAATATAAAGGATATTATTCGGAAGTTCAATATTATAGTATTTCAAAATAGAATCTACATCGTTGCCAGTAAAATGCACCCAATAAACGTCAGTTTGATCTTCTCTATAATAAACATATTCCTGTGGTTGATCCGGCAAATAGACAATGATATTTCCTGCGGAAACCGTTTTTTCTTCACCATTGATGAAAAAATGTCCTTTTCCGGATGCAATATATAAAAGCTGATAGTCTTTTCTTCCCTTCGGACGATGTGTTACAACTTCAGAACGATTTTTTACACGATAATTACCGCAGCATGTTACAATCAGCGGCTTCGAATCATCTACAATAGTAGATGTAGAGTTATTTAAATAAGCAACATTCATAAACATGAAAAACGCCCTCCTTGACTTTATGATATCAGTATAACATAGTGAATTGCTGATTGCAAGTAAAACCCTAAACTTTGTGCATATATTTTATAACTTTGTGTATTTTTTTAGCCGTTTTGTGTGGTATAATAGAATCAAGAAATGAGAAAAAAGAATTTTAAAAGACGTCTTTCATTGTAATTCTATACTGAATTCAATAAAAATTCTTGATACTCAAAAAAATAATTATCTATTCTGACAACAATCTAATTTTGTTTATGCAGGATGATAAAACAGTCCGTATCATTCATCATTGAAAAATTCTGTCCATATGGGCATACAAATAATGAAAGGATTTCTATTATGAGCAAAGAAAAAACATATTTGAAATGGTATAACAAAGTGGGCTACGGTTCCGGTGACGTGGCAGGAAATGTGGTTTATGCATTATTGACATCATTTGTCATGATCTATCTGACAGATACAATTGGCATGAATGCCGGAATTGTTGGCACATTGATTGCAGTATCTAAAATTTTTGACGGTATTACAGATGTGTTTTTCGGAACATTGATAGACAAAACACATACCAAACTTGGAAAAGCAAGACCTTGGATGCTTTACGGCTTTATTGGTTGTGCAGTAACATTAGTTGGTGTGTTTGCAATTCCGGTAAGCATGGGCAGTTTTGCACAGTATGCATGGTTCTTTATTTCTTATACGCTGCTTAACAGCGTGTTCTATACAGCAAACAACATTGCTTATTCTGCACTAACTGCACTTGTAACGAAGAACAGCAAAGAACGAGTTCAGATGGGGTCTTACCGTTTTATCTTTGCATTTGCAACAAGCCTTTTGATTCAGTCTGTGACATTCAAGTTTGTTGACATGGTGGGCGGTGGTGCAAATGGCTGGAGAACTGTTGCTATCATCTATGCAGTGATTGGGTTGATTGTCAATACAATTTCATCTTTATCTGTTAAGGAATTGTCTGACGAAGAACTTGCAGAAGGTGAAGAAGTTCAGTCTCAAGAACAAAAATACAGCTTTATCGAAGCATTCAAACTACTTATACATAATAAATACTATGTAATGATTGCCTGCACTTATATTTTACAGCAATTATATTCTGCAATGATTGGTGTTGGAACATACTACGCAAAATACGTTCTGGCTGATGAAAATATGTTTGGTGTATTCGCATGGTTTATCAATATTCCATTGATTCTTGCATTGATCTTTACACCTGCAATTGTGCAGAAATGGAACGGTATGTATAAGCTGAACAAATACAGCTATATGATTGCGACACTTGGCAGACTTTTGGTAGCTGTTGCAGGATACATGGGTAACATTCCTTTGATGCTTGCATTCACGGCACTTGCAGCACTTGGACAAGGGCCATGGCAGGGTGATATGAACGCTGTCATTGCTTCTTGTTCTGAATACACATGGCTGACAAAGCACAAGCGTGTAGATGGCATTATGTATTCCTGCACTTCACTTGGTGTAAAAATCGGTGGCGGTCTTGGAACAGCGATTGTCGGTTTACTGTTGGATTTCAGCGGTTTTAAAGGAACGCTTACAGTTCAGCCTGATTCTGCAATCAATATGCTTCACATCATGTATCTGATTGTCCCGTTTGTTCTTGACCTTATTATCACATTGATTCTCTCTAAAATGAATGTTGAAAAAGCAAATGCTGACTTGAAGAAAGAACTTGGAATATCCGAAAATGAAACTGTGGTGGAATCACAAAACTAATGGAGGTAATAACATGAAATATACACTTGACTGGCTTGTAAATCCGGAAGTATTTGCAGTCAATAGAATTGCAGCTCATTCGGATCATAAAATCTATGCCGACAGCATGGAAGCTGATGCAGACCGTTCTTCCCTGATTCAGAATCTGAACGGCACTTGGAAATTTGCATGGGCAAAGAATCCGTCTGAATGGCAGCAAAATTTTTATGAAGAAAATAGCGGAACAGATGACTTTGACAACATTCACGTTCCGGGACACATGGAATTACAGGGCTATGGCAAACCGCAGTATGTCAACACCATTTACCCTTGGGAAGGTCAGGAGCATCTCCGCCCGCCGTTTATCTCGGAAAAAGATAATCCGGTCGGCAGCTATGTCAGATATTTTGATCTGGACGATGCTCTGAAAAACAAGCGAGTATTCATTTCTTTTCAGGGCGTGGAAACAGCACTTTATGCATGGCTAAATGGTGAATTTGTCGGCTATAGTGAGGATTCTTTTACTCCGTCTGAATTTGAACTAACACCCTATATTCGTGAAAAGAACAACAAACTTGCAGTTGCAGTATTCAAAAGAAGTTCTGCAAGTTGGCTGGAAGATCAGGACTTCTGGAGATTCTCCGGAATTTTCCGTGACGTATTTCTCTATGCTGTACCGACTGCTCACGTTTGTGATATGAAAATAATTGCAGATTATGACGGTACAAACGGCATCTTCTCTGCATTGCTTGATATTGAAGGTGAATGTTCGGTAAAATCCGTTCTGACCGATCAGAATGGAACAGTTGTTGTAAAGTCAAACGAAAAGGAATCGGTAAACTGGACAATTGAAAATGTGAAACCCTGGAGTGCTGAAATACCAAATCTTTATACGTTTACAGTAATTCTGAGTGATGAAAGCGGAAATGAAGTAGAAGTCAGCAGAACGAAAGTTGGTTTCCGAAGATTTGAACTGAAAAACGGTATTATGTGCCTGAATGGAAAGCGTATTATCTTCAAGGGCATCAACCGCCATGAATTTAATGTAAAGACAGGCAGAGCAATTACAAAGGAAGATATGCTGTTCGATATTCAGTTCATGAAGAAAAACAATATCAATGCTGTCAGAACCTGCCATTACCCAAATAATTCTCTCTGGTATAAGCTTTGCGATGAATATGGCATTTATCTGATTGATGAAACCAACCTTGAAACACATGGCACATGGCAGAAACTCGGTGCAACAGAACCTTCCTGGAATATTCCTGGTTCACTTCCCGAATGGAAAGATGCAGTTCTCGACAGAGCAAAGTCAATGTATGAACGGGACAAAAACCACGCAAGCGTTCTTATCTGGTCCTGTGGAAATGAATCATATTGCGGTGAAGATATTGCAGCCATGTCGGAGTATTTCAGAAGCGTAGACTCGACAAGGCTGGTGCATTATGAGGGCGTAACAAGAGTTCCTGATAATAAATACGATTACATTACAGATATGGAAAGCAGAATGTATGCAAAGCCGCAGGAGATTGAGGAATATCTGAAACAAAACACCGGCAGACCGTATATCAGCTGCGAATATATGCACGCTATGGGAAATTCTCTCGGCGGTATGAGCCTTTATACTGACCTTGAGGACAAATACGAAGCATACCAAGGCGGATTCATCTGGGATTATATCGATCAGGCAATCGAAACGAAAAATGATGACGGTCAGACAGTTCTTGCTTATGGCGGTGATTTTGAGGACAGACCAAGTGATTATGGATTCTGTACCAATGGCGTTATTTACGCAGACCGTACCGATTCTCCAAAAGTTCAGGAGATGAAAGCACTCTATTCCAATATCAGAATGTCGATCAAAAACGGAAATCTGACTGTTGAAAATAGAAATCTCTTTGCAGACACAAGTGATTTATCTTTCATAGCAAGATTGGAAAAGAACGGAGTTGTACTGAAATCAGACACTTTTTCGTTGAATGTAAATGCAGGTGAAAGAAAAACGATCAAACTGACATTGCAAAAAATAGACAGTGCAGGAGAATATGTTTATCATGTTTCAGCAGTTATCGCAAATAAAACGCTTTGGGCTGATGCAGGACACGAAATCTCATTCGCACAGGAGGTATTTGAAGTAAAGGACAATCGAATTCCGGAAAAAGCATACAAAAAGCCGTCTATTATGTATGGCGATGTGATTATCGGTGTTCACGGTGAAAACTTCTCCATGATGTTTGATAAAAAAGAGGGCGGTATCAGTTCTCTGAAATACAATGGATTTGAATATATCACACGTACACCAAAGGTCAGCTTCTGGAGAGCAATGACAGACAATGATACGGGGGCTTCTGAGCCATACAATCTTGCACAATGGTATACAGCAGGCAAATTTGCAAGATACAAAACCGTTTCGTGGCTGGAACAGGAGGATGCTCTGAAAATCACGTTCACTTATCAGGCTGCTTGCGTTCCGAGTTTCGAGTTTACTGTAACCTATACTGCGTACTTTGACGGAAAACTTGGCGTATGTGTTTCATATCCGGGTGTTTCTGAAATGCCTGATATGCCGATTCTCGCATTAGACTTTAAGATGAAAAAGCAGCTTTGCAATTTCCAGTATTACGGTATGGGACCAGATGAAAATTACATCGACAGATGCAAAGGCGCAAGACTGGGCTTATGGAAATCCACAGCAGCAGAAAATCTTTCGAGTTATCTGAATCCACAGGAATGCGGCAACAGAACAGGCGTAAGAAGTCTTGCTGTATCCGATGATACACAACACGGATTGACGTTTGAAAAGCAAGCGGTACCATTTGAAATGAGTGTGCTGCCGTATAGTGCTTATGAAATGGAAAACGCAATGCACATGGACGAACTGCCGAATATTCGCTACACATGGGTTAGAATCACCGCAAAGCAAATGGGTGTAGGTGGTGACGATTCCTGGGGTGCTCCGATACATGATGAGTACAGGATCCATGCAGATAAGCCGATGAAATTGGAATTCGTAATCAAGCCTTTAGAATCGTAAGAAGAAAGGAAAAAGATGAAAATACAGGATTTTCAGAACAAAATAACTTGTGGTGAATTTGATAATATTCTTTCAAAGATTTACAAACCACAGGATATGGAAAGTCAGAAATCAAGATATATAGCTGCTGTGGAAAAATTCACAGCACTGTATCCAAACAGAAGTGATATCCATTTCTATTCTGCTCCGGGCAGAACAGAAATCGGCGGTAATCATACCGACCATCAGCATGGCTGTGTCATTGCAGGTGCGGTTGATTTAGACGTTATCGGTGTTGCAGCGTTTCATGATGAAGGTATTATCCGTATCAAATCAGAAGGATATGATGAATTTGCAGTTTCACTGAATGATCTGGATGTTCATATTGGAGAAAAAGGTTCATCAGAAATCGTCAGAGGTATTGCTGCTCGTTTCAAGGATTTGGGCATAAAAATAGGCGGTTTTGATATGTACACCACTTCAAATGTCCTTGGCGGAAGCGGTATTTCTTCATCAGCTGCATTTGAAACATTGGTTGCAACAGCAATTGACAGTTATTATAACGATAATCAGATCGGTGCAATTGAAATTGCCAAAATCGGACAATATGCAGAAAACTTCTATTTCGGTAAGAAAAGCGGTCTGATGGATCAGATGGTATGTTCTGTAGGCGGGTTTGTTTTTCTCGATTTTCAGAACATTCAGAATCCAAGTATCCGTAAGATTGATTTTGACCTTTCCCAAACCGGTTATGAGTTGATTATCACAGATACTAAAGGTGATCATTCTGATTTGACAGATGATTATGTAGCAGTTCGTACCGAAATGGACGAAGTTGCAGAGTATTTTGGCAAAAAGGTTCTTCGTGAAGTTGACGAAAATCAGTTTTGGGACAATATGCCTGATATTAAAAAGAAAATATCTGACAGAGCTGTTTTGCGTGCGATACACTTTTTCGGTGATAATTATCGAGCAAAAGCCGAAACAGATGCTCTTGAAAATGGAAGATTTGATGATTTTCTTGCACTTGTCAATGAATCGGGCTATTCTTCTATGAATTATCTGCAAAACCTTTATTCGTGCAGAAAGCCAACAGAACAAGGCATTCCGCTTGCAATTATGATTGGCAAACGAGTATTAAAAGGCAAAGGTGCAATCAGAGTACATGGCGGAGGATTTGCAGGAACAATTCAAGCATTTGTTCCACATGAACTTGTAAATACATACAGATCGGAAATGGACAGAATGTTTGGACAGAATTCGTGCTACATCATGACAATCAGACCATGTGGCGGTATTGAAATCAAGTAATAGGAGGATAAAAATGAGTGTACTTGTTTTAGGCGGTGCAGGATATATTGGTTCTCATACCGCTTTAGAATTGATTCGCACAGGAGAAAATGTTGTTATTGCAGATAACCTTGCAACCGGGCATATCGAAGCTGTTCCTGAAGGTGCTAAGTTCTATCAGGGAGATTTACATGACAAATCTTTTCTTGACAGTATTTTTGAAAAAGAGCAAATTGACGCAGTGATACATTTTGCAGCCTATTCCCTCGTTGGGGAAAGCGTTGTCAATCCGTTGAAATATTATGATAATAATCTTTGCGGCACCAAAATTCTTTTAGATTCTATGGTCGAACATCATATTGATAAAATTGTATTTTCTTCTACTGCTGCAACGTATGGAGAACCTGAAAACATTCCTATTTTGGAAACAGACAGAACACAGCCGACAAATCCATATGGTGAAACGAAACTTGCTATGGAAAAGATGTTTTATTGGACTTCCAAGGCTCATGATTTCAGATATGTCTCTCTCCGCTATTTCAATGCCTGTGGTGCTGATAAATCTGGAAAAATCGGAGAAGCACACAATCCGGAAAGCCATTTGATTCCTCTGATTCTGCAAGTTCCGAATGGAAAACGTGAGAGTGTATCGATTTATGGTACAGATTATGACACGCCTGATGGAACTTGTATCAGAGATTATATTCATGTAACGGACTTAGCACAGGCACACATTCTTGCTGTAAAATATCTGAGGAATGGAAATGAAAGCAATATTTTCAATCTTGGAAACGGCGTTGGATATTCTGTCAGAGAGGTCATTGATACAGCGAGAAAAGTGACAGGACATCCGATTCCTGCAATAGAAACGCCAAAACGTGCAGGTGATCCGGCAAGACTGGTTGCATCCAGCGAAAAAGCAAAAACCATTCTCGGATGGAATCCGGTTCATGACAGTCTGGAAGAAATCATTGCTGATGCCTGGAATTGGCATAAAAAACATCCGAATGGGTTTCAGAAATGAGGTGACATATATGGTATACAGGGCAATAAACGGATTGATTCGTCATGCTATCGAATCAGAATTGATAACCAATGATGATGTTTTCGTTGTAAGAAATCAGCTTATGGATATACTGAAACTAAAAGATTGGGTAGATGCTGAACCACTTACAGGAACTATTGAGCAACTGCTTGAACCGGTAATTGATTATGCTGTTCAATCAGGAATTATTGAAAACACTTCTGTACAGCGTGATTTATTCGATACAAGAATTATGGGCGTTTTTACACCAATGCCGAGAGAAGTCAATTCTGTATTTCAAAGAAAATACGCTGTTTCACCGATATCAGCAACAGAATGGTACTATACTTTTAGCAAAAATCTGAATTATGTTCGTGCTGAAAGAATCGCAAAAGATTTAAAATGGACATATGAATCAGAATACGGAACACTTGACATCACTATAAACCGTTCCAAGCCGGAGAAAGATCCTCGTGACATTGCCGCTGCGAAAACACAAAAAACATCAAACTATCCAAAATGCCAGCTTTGTGCTGAGAACATGGGATTTACAGGACATTTGACTCATCCGGCAAGACAAAATTTACGTCCGGTAAAACTGAATATCAATAATCAGAAATGGTTTATGCAGTATTCTCCCTATGGTTATTACAATGAGCATTGCATTGTGTTTAATAAAGAGCATATCCCTATGACAATCAATGCGCAGGTATTCCACAAGCTGTTTGATTTTGTTGAACAGTTTCCGCATTATTTCATTGGATCTAACGCCGATCTTCCTATTGTAGGTGGTTCTATTCTGACACATGAGCATTTTCAAGGCGGCAGCTATGATTTTGCAATGGCAAAAGCACCGATAGAAAGAACATTTCTTTTGAAAAATTATATGAATGTAAACGCTGGTATTGTCAAATGGCCAATGTCTGTGATACGTCTTTCTTCTGATAATCGTGATTCTTTAGCAGATGCGTGTGCTGATATTCTGTCAAAATGGAGAACATATACAGATGAAACTGTTGGCATTTTTGCAAAAACAGAGGGAATCCCACATAATACAATTACTCCGATTGCAAGAGCAACCTCTTCAGGATTTGAATGCGACTTGGTTTTGAGAAACAATATTACAACGAAAGAAAGACCGTTAGGAGTTTTCCACCCAAATCCGACATTACATCATATCAAAAAGGAAAATATCGGTCTGATTGAAGTTATGGGACTTGCCGTTCTTCCGGCACGTTTGGCTGATGAACTGGCTATTTTGAAAGATGCAATGCTGTATGGAAAAGATATTGCTACAGATGACAAAATTGCATCTCATGCAGACTGGATAAAAGAAATTCTTGCAAACCATGCAGAATTCGATAATGATAATGCAATGGATATTATTCGTTATGAAGTCGGCAAAGTATTTGAACAAGTTCTTGAAGATGCTGGAGTATTTAAGAGAGATAAACAAGGAAAAGAAGCATTTGCAAGATTTGTAGAACAATTAAGTTGATTTGGAATATACGAAAATGAGCTATTGCATATGCAGTGGCTCATTTGTATTTGCTTTAGTTTGTTGTATTGAAACTTGTGGTTGTGAGCATAAGCTTTTTTGGTCAGAAAGCTTGTTTCTTTACATGCTTTGAATTAGCTGTTTCTAAAGTGAATTTATCTTGTTTTTAACAGTGTAAGCATTTTTATTCTTTCTCGTAATTTAGATTTTTGTAATATTATGTTTTTCAAAGAATTAAACAACATAATTATGTAATAAATGAAAATTAGCAACCTACATAATCGATTTTTCTTTATTTCATAACTGTTGGATAAGACGTTATTTATCAAAACTTTGATCTATAACTCCTGTCATTATACATGACAGCATGGCGTAATATAAGGAACGACAAAATGAACGCAAAATGCAGACTACTATGTTTAAGAGAAATGTTTATCAAATATACAGATCAAAATAACTACGTTTCAATGGAAAGAATCCAAAATTATCTCAACTCCTGCGGCTATCCGGCACATAAAGTAACCATAAAAGATGATATTCAAGCATTGATTTTGAGTGACATGGATATAGAATACGTCCACAACAAAGGATACCATTTGAAATCTCGTCGTTTTTCACTCAGTATTTTGAAAATATTTGCCGATGCCATCGCATCTTTACGATTTCTGACAGTTGACGATTCAGAGTTGCTGCTTAAATTGCTTGAAAGCCTGTGCAGTATTTATGAAGCACCGTTGCTCAGAAGAAAAATCATGCTGACCAATCGTGTGAAATCGGACAATGAACAGACCCTTGATAATATTGATGCTGTCAATTCTGCTTTCCGTAGTAATCAGCAAATCAGCTTTGATTACTATGATTACGATATAAACAAGCATTTGGTTCAGCGAGGAACGAAGCGACTTTGTTCTCCATTTGCATTGGTGATGAGCGGGGAATGCTATTACGTTGTTTCGTATTACGAAAAATATCCTGATACTTACACCAATTTTCGTCTTGATCGAATGAGAAACATCGAGCTTGTGAATTCGGTAAGAAAGTACCCAGATGAAAAACTTGATTTGGAACAATACATAAAATCCTCTTTTTCTATGTTCAGCGGAAAGAGCGAGTACGTCACACTCCGTTTGCCGCTTGAGAACAAATACTGTAACATTGTGATTGACAGGTTCGGAAAATCAGTTCTCATGCTTAGGGACACGCAATCTGACAATCACTTCATGATACATGTTCCCGTAAAGGCTGAATATCCGCAGCCATTCTTTTCCTGGATATTTTCATTTAGAGGAAAAATTGAAATCGTAAGTCCGATCAGACTAAAAGAACGATATACAGAAGTCCTTTATGAAAGCTGTATGCAGCAATATATGAATTAACGAAAACAGGCACTTTACAAATGCAAAGTGCCTGTTTTATCATTCTATTCCATTTTTGTACTTATTCTTTTCATTTGATTCAGGTGGCTTCTGCCTATCCTTGAAAGCTTCCTTTTTGAGTTTTGCCCTCTCAAAGTAGCAGGTACGCTGTTTTTCGGGAGCATTTTTCTTAGCTTCAATGGCTGCCTGATTAAGTTCTTCGGTAAGAGATGTAAGTCTTTCGGTTTTCTGTTCAAGTTCAGCCTGCTGAGGGAATGGAGTTGCAACAATGCACTGTGCATTTGCCAAATCCATTTGTAGCTTGTTTACGCTGTTCTGGGCATCACTTATGGTCTGGTCAATCTTGTAAAGAGTCGATTCCATACGCTTGAGATTTGCGGAAAAACTGCCTGTCAGTACACACTTGTGTTCAGCACTGCCTTTCATCATAATGGAAATATCGGGTTCATTGCCAAACATAACAGCATTCACTGTCAGCTTGAATCCCTGAAATTCACCGATTTCTTTCTCACTGTCGGAACTCCTTTTAACGAAATCAAGCACAATATCTTCAAGAGCCTTTGCAGCTTCCTTGCGGTCTGTGTACTCTATACCGTCAATGGTAATCTTAAATACAGGTAGCTTTGTTTCCTCATCAATCGGAAGTTGACGCAGTACTTCACGGTCTGCCTTGAGATTTTCAAGTCTTGTTTCAGCCTTTTCAATCTTTACAGGAGTTGTGGCTACTGTCTGTTGCATATCGAATACAGTGTTGGTGTGTTCGGCTTTCAGGAGATTGAGTTCCTTAACTTCATTATCAAGCATCATTTTTTCTTTGATACGTTCATCACCCGTGCAAAGTGCCTTGATTTCGGAATAGTTGAGTGCCTGTTGGTCTACGTCCTCGCAAGTTCTTGCAGGTGTTTTTGAGGTCATAATCTGACCGATAAAACGTTGTTTTGCTTCTAACGTTTGATATAAATACGCATCAAACGAACCTTTGGTAACATAGTTATAGACGTGTGCTTTTGCGTTCTGATTGCCTTGTCTTTCGATACGTCCGATTCTCTGTTGGAGGTCACTTGGTCGCCAAGGTATGTCGAGGTTATGCAATGCTATCAGCTTTTTCTGACAGTTTGTGCCTGTACCCATTTTGCCAGTACTTCCTAAAAGCACTCTGATTTCTCCCTTATTTACTTTATCAAAGAGATCTGCTTTCTGCTGTTCCGTTTTGGCATCATGTACATAGGCGATTTCTTCAGGCTTTACACCGTTCTTAATCAGCTTATCACGTATATCATCGTAAACGCAGAAGTCACATTCTTCCTCTAAGGATTCTCTTTCGGAAGCAGATTTTTCGTCAACATTTTCGCCCTTATCCGTTGATTGTGAATTTTTCTTTGGAACACCAAGGTCGCAGAAGATAATCTGTGTCAGCTTTTCCTCAACAGTATCATGATAAATCTGAGTAATGTTTTGTACACACTGATTCAGCTTTGTATCGGGATTATCCTCAAATGACGGGTCAATAAGTCTTGGGTCAAGTCCCAGCTTTCTGCCGTCCGATGTGATACGGAGCATATTGTCAACAGACGGATCAATGCTTCCGCTCTGTACATCATCAGCTCTGTCTGATAACTCCTGTACAAGCGTTTTCTGAAACTCCGTTGCTTCAATGTTCTCAATATGATACTCCATTTCTGGTGTAGCGAGTTCAAGCGTGTCGGCGGTACGCACATCGGCAACCTGCTTGAACATACTCATCAGTTCAGGCAAACCCGTATAGTTGGCAATTCTCGTGCGTTCCTTGAATTTGTTACCCGCAGGAGCGAGTTCCCATTCCGTTTTTTGCTCACCAAAAACCGTTACCCAGTTGTCAAAGTTGGCAAGTCCGTGGTCTTTCAGGAAATCATACTCCAAAAATCTCATCATAGTATGTAATTCTGTTACGGAGTTGCTTAACGGCGTTCCCGTAGCCATAATCACACCTCTGCCACCTGTCTTTTCATCAAGGTATCGGCACTTCATAAAGAGGTCGAGTGCCTTTTGCGAAGCAGATGACGAAATACCGGCTACATTGGTGAGTTTCGTTTGTGTCGGCACATTCTTAAATTCATGACTTTCATCAACTATCAATTTGTCGATACCCATTTCCTCAAAAGTGAGAATATCATCATGTGACTTTTCAAGTTTATCAAGTCTTGCTTCAAGAGATTTCTTTGTACGCTCCATCTGCTTGACCTGAAAGCGAGAGCCTTCTGTCTTTTTGAGTTCCTCAATGCCCGCCATAATATCGTCAATCTGCTCTTGCAGAATTGAAACCTGTCTTTCCTTAGAAAGCGGAATCATACCCAGCTGAGAGTGACCGATAATGACAGCATCGAAATCACCTGTAGCGATTTTTGCAAACAGCTGCTGACGGTTTTCTTTTTTGAAGTCGTTTTTTGTTGCCACTAGAATATTTGCTCCGGGATAGAGCTTCTGAAAGTCCTCACCAATCTGTTCAGTCAGGTGATTCGGAACTGCAAATAACGGCTTTGTGCATAAACCTAACCGCTTTGATTCCATTGCTGTGGCTATCATCTC
>NZ_JBJFHN010000067.1:0-2929 GCF_051893655.1 Porcipelethomonas sp.
CAGACTTAAAATGCAGCTTCTTACCTGTCGTCTGGATTATGATTTCGTTTTTATTGACTGTCCGCCGTCGCTTAGCCTTATGACTGTCAATGGTCTTGTGGCTTGCGACAAGGTTATTGTTCCTATGCAGGCTGAGTTTTTCGCTCTGGAAGGTTTGAGTCAGCTTATTGAAACTATAAAAATAGTCAAATCAAAATATAATCCATCTCTTGATATTGAGGGGATTCTGTTTACTATGTTTGATCCGAGACTTAATGTGAGCGGACAGGTTGTTGAAGAAGTTGAAAAATACTTTCCCGGAAAGGTATTCAATACAAAAATTCCGAGAAATGTCAGACTTTCAGAAGCTCCCAGTCACGGAAAACCTGTAATGTACTACGATAAAAGTTCAAAGGGTGCAGAATTCTATGAGCTTTTAGGACACGAAATATTAAAGGAAGAACCTCCGAAGAAAAAAGAAAAGAAAAAATTATTCGGAAGAAAATAAAGGGAAGGTGAACAAATGGCATCAAAAGGAGGACTGGGTACTGGCTTGAGTGCCCTTTTTGAAGACAACAAAACTAATGCTGATTCAGGGCAGACCCTGAGAATTTCTGAAATTGAGCCTAACAGGGAACAGCCCAGAAAAAATTTTGACGATGAGTCAATTTCTGCTCTGGCAGAATCAATAAAGCAGCATGGTATTTTACAGCCGATACTTGTCAGACCTTATGGTCATGGCTATCAGATCGTTGCAGGTGAGCGCAGATGGCGTGCGGCAAGAATGCTGGGTATGTCTGAGGTTCCGGTTCAGATAAAAGATCTGACCGATCTTGAGGCTATGCAGCTTGCACTTATTGAAAATCTTCAGAGAGAAAATCTTAATCCAATTGAAGAAGCTAAAGGCTACAGTGAACTTGTGGAATCCTTTGGAATGACTCAGGAGGAGGTCGCTAAAACAGTAGGGCGTTCACGTTCCTCAGTTGCAAACTCTATGAGGCTTCTGGCACTGCCGGAGGATATACTTGAAATGCTTGAAAACGGTGAGCTTACAGTCGGTCATGGAAAGGCTCTGCTTTCATTTGACGATGAGGAAAAAATGCTGGATGCGGCAAAAAAGGCGGCTCAGGGAAGGCTTAATGTACGCTCACTGGAAAAAATGGCTGGTGAAAAGGAAGAAAAAACTAAAAATACTGATGAGCATATAGACAGCTACTTTAAAGAAATGGAAATAGGTCTTCACAATGCTCTGGGCAGAAAAGTAAAGGTTGAATATGGTAAAAACAAAGGCGCTCTGATTCTGGAATTTTATGATAAGGAAGATCTGTCAGCGCTGGCGGAAAAATTATCAAAGTAATAAATTATAAAGCAAAGGAAGTAAATCAAATGCTTGATATTAAAATTATCAGAGAAAATCCCGACAAGGTAAAGGCTGCGCTTAAAACACGTAATGCCGATTATGACAGCTATATTGACGAGATACTGGAAATCGACGAGAAGAGAAGAAAGCTTTCTACTGAAACTGATGCTCTCAAAGCTGAGCAGAACAAGGTTACAAAGCAGATTCCGGTTATGAAGAAAAACGGAGAGAATACTGATGCTGTAATGGCACAGATGAAGGAAATTTCTGAAAAAATCAAATCGGACAATGCTGTTATAAGTGAGCTTGAAGCAAAGCAGAGAGATGCACTGCTGAGAGTTCCGAATATTCCGTCTGAAACAACACCTGTTGGCAAGGACGACAGTGAAAATGTTGAAATAAGAAAGTGGGGAGAGCCGAAAAAGTTTGATTTTGAGGCACTTGCACATTGGGATATCGGTAAAAATCTGGGTATTCTGGATCCGGAAACTGCCGCAAAGGTAACAGGTGCGAGATTCCATTTTTACAAGGGTCTGGGTGCAAGACTTGAAAGAGCTATTATAAGCTATTTCCTTGATACTCATACTCAGAACGGATACACAGAAATTCTTCCGCCTTATATGGTAAACAGAGCTTCCATGACCGGTACAGGTCAGCTTCCTAAGTTTGAAGAGGATGCTTTCAGAGTTGCCAACAACGATTATTTCCTGATTCCTACTGCTGAGGTACCGGTTACAAACATGCACAGAGATGAGATTCTTTCAGGGGACAGGCTTCCTATTAAATATTGTGCATATTCTGCATGTTTCAGAGCAGAGGCAGGCAGTGCCGGAAGAGATCAGAGAGGTCTTATCCGTCAGCACCAGTTTAACAAGGTTGAACTTGTTAAGTTTGTTGACCCGGCAACATCTTATGATGAACTCGAAAAGCTTACAAATGACGCAGAAAGAGTACTTCAGGGACTTGGTCTGCCTTACAGGGTAGTGGCTCTTTCAACAGGTGATATCGGTTTTTCAAGTGCAAAAACCTATGATATTGAGGTCTGGATGCCGTCCTATAACCGCTATGTTGAAATCTCAAGCTGTTCTAATTTTGAGGATTATCAGGCAAGACGTGCAGGTATCAGATTTAAAAACAGTCCTAAGGACAAGGCTCAGTTTGTTCATACTCTTAATGGTTCCGGTGTGGCTGTGGGAAGAACTGTTGCGGCTATCCTTGAAAATTATCAGAATGCAGACGGCTCTGTTACTGTGCCTGAAGCTCTTATACCATTTATGGGTACAGATGTTATTAAATAAAATCTTTATTGTCTGCTTTTTTAAAGCAGACAATATTTTTATACCTTACTTTTTTGAAAAAAAGTAAGCAAAAATTTTTAGACGTGGCTTAATTTTATTGATTCACTCAGATAAGGCTCGACAGCTTACTTTTTGAAAAAAGTAAGACAAAAACTTTTATACGTGGATTTATTTTTAATTTCAAATTAATAAGTTTTCTTGAAAAGAAAGTAACAAAGAACTTTTTATTATTCATTCCTTTGCATGTGCAAAGAAACGAACCAAAGAAACACACTTCTTTCTTTGTTCACAC
>NZ_JBJFHN010000068.1:0-1032 GCF_051893655.1 Porcipelethomonas sp.
AGCAGCTGATTTGTAATCAGCAGGTCGGGGGTTCGAGTCCGTCCACCAGCTCCAATTCTGCCGGCAATAGTCGGCGGAATTTTTATGGGAGAATTCCCGAGTGGCCAAAGGGGGCAGACTGTAAATCTGTTGCTTTTACGCTTCGATGGTTCGAATCCATCTTCTCCCACCATATTTAGTCCTGCATTTTCATGCAGGACATTTTTTATGCAGTAAAAAAAATGCTGTTTAAACAAAATGTATTTAATATGTTGATTATTTTAGGGCAATAAAGTAAAAAATCACATGGCTTATGGGGGGAGTTATGGTAGTAAAAGCTGAAAATACCATTAATTATGAAGATATAAAAAAGCTTAACAGATGTACTTCTTCAGGAATAATAATTATGCTTTGCATCTTAATTGCTGCCGCAGTTATCTTTATTGCAGCAGCATTAATCTCCGGAAATAATGAAAACAAAATATCCTTTGGATTCTGGACGCTTGTATGGTGCGCTGTGGTTTACATATACATGTTTATTATAAACCCAAAAATGACTTATAGTGCTTTTTTAAAAAAATACGGAAATTCGCCGGTAAAATATGAATTCAATGAAAAAAGTGTAAGAATTTGTATAGAAAATCAGGACGGTTCGTGGGATATCAGAAAAAATTACCGGGATATGTTTAAAATTCATGAAACGGACGATTATTTCTTTATTCATGTAAAACGCAATGAGGCTTATATCCTGAAAAAAAGCGGTATCTTTCAGGGTACGGCGGAGGAGATAAGAAACGCTGTTTTCTCAGAAATGGGAAATAAGTTTGTCTTGAAAAAATAATTTGGTTGAATAAATTAAGCTGTCGAGCCTAATTTAATAGAACGTGTAAAAGAAAATCATGTCTGAAAGTTTTCACCCAGCTTTTTTCAAATTTTTCCTTAAGGTTTAATTTATTAAATGATCGAGCCTAATTTAAAAGAACGCATAAAAGAAAATCACGTCTGAAAGTTTTCGCCCAGCCTTTTTCAAAAGGCTGGAAAAAGTAAGATGTC
>NZ_JBJFHN010000068.1:1132-2866 GCF_051893655.1 Porcipelethomonas sp.
GAGCCTTATGTAAAATAAATCATTAAAGTAAAATACGTATAAAAGTTTTTTGCCTGTTTTTTTCAATTTTTCCCTTAAGGTTCAATTTATTAAATGGTCGAGCCTTATGTAAAATAAATCATTAAAGTAAAATACGTATAAAAGTTTTTTGCCTACTTTTTTTCAAAAAAGTAGGAAGGAGGAATAAAAAATGGTTAGAGAAGATTTAAGAAACATTGCTATTATCGCCCACGTTGACCATGGTAAAACAACACTGGTTGACGAGATGCTAAAACAGGGAGGCGCTTTCAGGGAAAATCAGGTTGTTGCTGAGAGAGTAATGGACAACAATGATATTGAACGTGAAAGAGGTATTACAATTCTTGCAAAAAATACTTCATGCTGCTATAAGGGAACTAAAATAAATATTATTGACACTCCCGGACACGCTGACTTCGGCGGCGAGGTAGAGCGAGTTCTGAGTATGGTCGACGGCGTACTTCTCCTTGTTGACGCTGCCGAGGGAGCTATGCCGCAAACCAGATTCGTGCTTTCAAAGGCACTGGAAATGAATCACAAGATCATTATCGTTGTTAACAAGATCGACCGTCCTGACGCACGTCTTGATGAAATCGGCGACGAAATATTAGAGCTTCTTTTAGACCTGGACGCAAATGATGAACAGCTTGAAAGTCCGATACTTTTCTGCTCGGGAAGAGCTGGTACGGCATCTTTAAGCCAGTATGAAGAAGGAAAAGACCTTACTCCGCTTTTTGATACCATTATAAATTATATAGATCCGCCGAAGGTTGAGGAGGACGGACCTTTCCAGATGCTGATTTCTTCTATTGATTACAATGATTATGTAGGAAGAATCGGAATCGGACGTATTGCAAGAGGAAAAGCAAAGGTAAATCAGAACGTGGTTGTTTGCAATCATCAGCAGCCTGATAAGAAAATCACAAATGCAAAGCTTGTTTCACTTCTCCAGATAGAAGGACTTCAGAGAGTTCCTGCAGAAGAAGCAGAGGCTGGAGATATCGTGTGGATAAGCGGTATTGACGGTATTACAATAGGCGATACTATTTGCTCGCCTGACGCCGTTGAGGCAATTCCTTTTACAAAAATCAGCGAGCCTACTGTTGAAATGACATTTTCTGTAAACGATTCTCCGTTTGCCGGAAAAGAAGGCAAGTTTGTAACCTCTCGTCAGCTGAGAGAAAGACTTTTTAAGGAAACTCTCAGAGATGTTTCACTGCGTGTTGAAGAAACAGAAAATACTGACGCTTTCAGAGTTGCCGGAAGAGGTGAAATGCATCTTTCAATACTCATTGAAAATATGAGACGTGAAGGATATGAACTTTCTGTTTCTACTCCCAGAGTACTTTTCCATGAGGACGAAAATGGTAAAAAGCTTGAGCCTGTTGAAAGACTTGTAATTGATGTGCCGGAAGAATGTGTGGGCTCGGTTATGGAAAAAATGGGTACAAGAAAGGCTGAAATGCTTGAAATGCACCCGCAGGGTTCAAGAATGAAACTCGAATTTTTAATCCCGTCAAGAGGACTTTTCGGCTACAAGAGCGAATTCCTGACAGATACAAAGGGCGAGGGCATTATGTCCAGCGTATTCGACAGCTATCAGCCTTACAAGGGCGAAATCCCCAGAAGAAATACTGGTTCTCTGGTTTCCTTTGAAACAGGTGAAGCTGTAACATACGGTCTTTACAATGCACAGGAAAGAGGTCAGCTGTTTAT
>NZ_JBJFHN010000069.1:0-2843 GCF_051893655.1 Porcipelethomonas sp.
TTTTCAAAAGCTCGTTTTAAAAATATAAGAGCATTTCAAACTACAATGAAATATATATAAATATCCATGAAGTACAGTTTAAGCACAGTCAGTTGAATTCTGGCTGTGCTTATTTTTGTTTGTGGATTTAAGCTTTTTTGAGAGTAATTGTATCACTCTTCAATTGTCATAAATGTAGAAGTTTGATTGTACTAAATGCTTGTCTTTGTGCATAAGCCACATATTTTAGCACGAAATCACCGGTTTTTAACCCAGAAATCTTAATCGAAACAATAGCTCAGCCATTTTGAAAATTCGCCCAAAATAGGACATTGTTTTTTCGGTTAAGAGCGTTCCAACCAATTATGCCACGTTGCATAAAAAGTAAGGGGGACATATGTAATAGACGTCTATGCATATATGGTGTAATTAATTCATTGAAAAGGTCAGTAAAAATGAATTGATTAAACTATAAAACTAAAGGAGCGTGGATTTATGGATTCACATAAAGAAGAGGAAAATACATCAATAATATTCAGCGTAGGCAGAAATGGAACAAATATATACAACAATCTTCAATGCGATATGCCTTGCGACTATGACTTGAAAGATAAAAAAAGCTTTGATGACTGTCAGGCTATGATTGAGAGCGTCATAGATGATGATAAAGCATGCATAGAGAAATTGCTTAACAACAAGGCTACAAGAAAGAAACAAAATAACGGTTACATTATGCCGCAAAAACCAACAGGTACAGGTAACTATTTTGAGTTTAATCAACACTTGCGATTCAAGGAACTTTGTGCCAGAATCAAACATCTATGCAGAAATAACTTCTATGAGGATAATGCAATGCACGTTTACTTGACATTTGACCCTAAAAGCTTTCCTGAGAAAGATTTCAAAGACCTGAAAACAGCTAAGGCAGAATTTTCAAAATTCATTAAACGCATGAATGAACATTATGACAATTTCCGTCATGTGACAGTTTATGCAAGGCATGAAAACGGAAACTGGCATTTTCATATGCTCTGTAACCTTAATGCCAATACAGAGCAAGAATTCATCAGAGAAATCTGGGGGCTTGGAATAGCTGATACTATACCTAAAAAAGATAAAAAAGCATTTAATAATATGGTTATTTATCTATGTGAAAATTTGCAGAAAAACTTTTCTGAACTTGCAGGCGAAAAAGCGGTATTGCATTCTAAATGTTTGCAAGATAATTTAAAACTTATGAGTTGGAAGAAGGAAGATTATTTTATCATAGATTGTTTTGTACAGTCCGCTGAAAGAGAAGAACATAAACCTTATGGAAAAGATGGAAACTATTATGTTTCTGCAAGCATTGACGGATACTGGAACCCCCTTGTAATGGCAACTCCAAAAAAGAAAAAGTTCAAGCACGAAAAATACAGACCTGAAAAGAGAAAAAAGAAAGGCGGTGATGCCAATGCGACAGAAAAGTCCAGTGAGGACGGCTGATAATGATATGCTTATAAAAAATAGGAAAGCTGAGCAAAAATTCACGTCCAGTTCACGAAAAAACGCCGCAGAAGCGTTCTAATAAAGTCAGGGAATAATAACCGAAGGCTTTATATATATATTATTTAATTCAGAAAGGAAAATTGACATGGAAAATTTATTTTACACAGCACAGGAGTTAGCTGCAATGTTTGGCATCTCCTCAACTAAGGCTTACCAGATGATTCAAGACTGGAATAAAGAACTTGCAGCTAAAAAGTTCATTACTTTCTCAGGAAAGATTTACAGGGCGTATGTAAACGAAAGAATTTACGGCTATAACGGCAGAGAGGAGGCGATGTAAATGCCTGTTTATAAGGATAAAGAACGTGGTACATACTATGTTTCCTGTTATACAAGCTCACACAGGAGAAAGACGAAAAGAGGCTTCAAAACAAAGAAAGATGCTGTGGCATGGGAAAAAGAGTTTATACTGAGCGACGGAAATGATCTGAGCATGACCTTTGCAAGCTTTGTTGAAGTATATCGTCAAGATATGCTCCACAAAATCAGAGAGCATACATGGCAGACAAAGAATGCAATTATTGATTCCACAATACTTCCCTATTTCGGGGATATGCCGGTAAGCAGTATTAAGGCTACCGACATCATGAAATGGCAGAATAAAATGCTCGGCTATCGGAATGATAAAGGCAAGTCCTATTCGCAGGCTTACCTGAAATCTATAAACAGCCAGCTTTCGGCAATATTCAATCATGCTGTGAAATATTATGAACTGAGACAAAACCCTGTTACGCAAGCAGGCAGTATGGGAAAAAAGGATGCAAGAGAAATGGAGTTCTGGACAAAGGACGAATATCAGAAATTCATTGAGGAGGTAATGGACAAGCCAATATCGTTCTATGCTTTTGAAATGCTCTATTGGTGTGGTTTACGCATGGGTGAGCTTCTTGCACTGACTCCAAAGGATTTTGACTTTGAGCATAAGACGGTCAGAATCAACAAGTCCTATCAGCGTATCAAGCAGAAAGACGTGATTACAGACCCGAAAACACCCAAAAGCATAAGAACAATTACTATGCCTGAATTTCTTGCAGAAGAAATGAAAGAGTGCATAAGTTTACTTTATGGCATTGAAGATAATGACAGGATATTTCAGATTTCCAAGCATTATCTGCATAATGAAATGGACAGGGGCAGCAAGGCGGCAGGAGTCAAGCGTATCCGTATACACGATTTGAGACATTCTCACGTATCTATGCTGATAAATCAAGGCTTTTCTGCGGTGGATATTGCAAACAGAGTGGGACACGAAAGCATTGATATTACATTCAGATATGCCCATATGTTCCCGACAACGCAAACGGAAATTGCAAATA
>NZ_JBJFHN010000070.1:0-12604 GCF_051893655.1 Porcipelethomonas sp.
ATCAGTGCAACGCCTGTTTTTCCTTTACCGAGTTTTCCGTCCTTGCTCCGTGTACCCTCTGGAAAGATCACAAGATTTCTCCCCTGAGCAATTCTGTCTGTAGATTCCCTGATAACGCTTAAATCACCTTTCCCTCTGACAACCGGAAATGCACCCAGTCTTCTTATAAGCCACCCGAAAGGCGGAAATCTGAATAATTCTTCTTTGGCAACAAAAGAAAATTTAGCACATCCTGCTGTAACCGCAATAAGCGGCGGATCTGCAAAAGTCCTGTGGTTGCAGGCTATGATAAATCCCGGTTTGTCCGGAATATTTTCCCGTCCTTCAACCTTCACATTATAAAATCCGTAATATATTCCCTGTACAAACTTATAAAGACCCCGGTAAAAAATATTCATTATGTCACAAGCCCCTTTATTCTATTTCCGTTATCATTTTAACCAGTCTGGTTTTAACTTCATCAACAGTCATTCCGGTAGTATCCAGCAAAACAGCATCCTCTGCCTGTTTCAGCGGAGCAATGTCCCTGTGCATGTCATTATAGTCACGCTTTTTTATATCCTCCAGTACCTGTTCAAAGGTAACTCCCGGCATATCCTTTATTTCACGGTATCTGCGCTGTGCTCTTTCCTCGGCAGAGGCTGTAAGAAATATTTTAAGGTCAGCGTCCGGCAGTACAACTGTGCCGATATCTCTGCCGTCCATTATAATATTATTTTCAGCGGCAATTTTCTTTTGAAGTCCGAAAAGAAATTCTCTTACCTCCGGAATTGCCGACACCTTGGAAGCATTCATTGAAACCTCAGGAGTGCGGATTTTATCGGTAATATCCTCTCCGTTCATTACTACATGCTGCGAACCGTCAATAAATTCAAGGTTCAGATTTATTTTATCCAATGAATTTACAAGGCTGTCATTATTCAGATTATTTTCCAGTGCAAAAAGAGCTATTGAACGATAAAGCGCACCTGTATCAACATAAATATACCCCTTTTCCAATGCAGCTGCTTTAGCTATGGAGCTTTTTCCGGCACCTGCCGGTCCGTCAATTGCAATATTAATTCCCATTTATATTCTCCTTTTTTACAAATTAAGTGCCGCACAGTAAGCGGTCGAAAAAGCGATCTGAAGATTAAAACCTCCGGTATACCCGTCAGTATCAATAATTTCTCCGGCAAAGTACAGTCCCTTTACAAGCTTTGATTCCATAGTTTTCGGATTAATTTCCTTTATATTTATTCCGCCGCTTGTGACGATTGCTTCTTCAATGGGACGAAAATCCCGTACCGTCAGCGGAAATGCCTTTAAAAGATTTACAAATGAAAGTCTTTCCTCACGGGTTATCTGATTTACCTTTCTTTCCCCCGGAATGCCCGAAAGCCTTACAGCAGCGGGAACAAGCTTCGCAGGCAGCAGCTTTGAAAGAGAATTTCCGAAAATCCGGTTTATATTTTCACTGAAATCCCGTAAAATACGTGCATCCAGCTGCTGTGGGGAAAGTCCCGGTTTCAGGTCAATGAATATCTTGTATCTGTCCTTTTCCATACAGTCTATGTGAGAGCTTGCACTGAGTACAAGAGGACCGGAAACGCCAAAATGAGTAAACAGCATTTCTCCCAGTTCTTTATATATTCTCTTATCCCTGTCATAAAGAGAAAGTGTGACATTTTTAAGGGAAAGTCCCATCATATCGGCACAGTACTTTTCATTGCATACAAGCGGTACAAGAGACGGTTTCAGTTCAGTAACGGTATGTCCCGCATTACAGGCAAGGGCATAACCGCTGCCGTCTGAACCTGTGCCCGGATAAGATTTGCCGCCTGATGCAAGCAGAACAGACTGTGAATAATATTTTTTTCCGCCAGCCTCAACGCCCTTACATACGCCGTTTTCTGTTATGATTCCCGTTACTTTTTCTTTTATGATTTTTACTTTATTTTTTCTTAAATTCTTTTCCAGTGCTGAAACAATATCACCGGCTTTATCGCTTGCCGGAAAAACTCGATTTCCACGTTCTGTTTTCAAAGGGACTCCCCATTCCTCAAACAGATTCATGGTATCCTGTGAAGAAAACTGTGAAAACGCACTGTAAAGGAATCTGGGATTTCTGGGAATATTCCGGAAAAGCTCGTCATTGGAGCAGTTATTTGTAACATTGCATCTGCCTTTACCGGTAATCATAAGCTTTTTGCCTATTTTTCCGTTAGGCTCAAATATAACCGTTTTTCTTCCCCTCATGGCACAGAAAATTCCTGCCATAGCTCCGGCTGCTCCGCCGCCGATAATAATTACGTCTGTTTCCATTCTCAACTCCATAGGCTGTTTTGCAGTTTCAGTATTTTTTCACGTCTTTTTTTTGTCTGCTCCGGGTCAATTTTATAAGCGTCCCCGCTTTTTACCAGAACATCTCCCTCACGGGCATTATCCGGAAGACTGTTTCTGTCTATTTCCAGATGATTATCATCATCTTCAATAACAGCAATATTACCTTCAAATCTTTCAATTATCAGCATATCAATTCTCCTGATTTTCAGTTTCTGCGGCAAGACCATCCTTTGACGATGTGAATACTACAGTTCCGTCCATATCCGTTCTGTAAATCTTATCTGTATATTCTTTCAGCCGTTCAACAGTATCCTCATGAGGATGCTTATACGAATTATCTCCGCACATTATAACAGCATAATCCGGATCCACAATATCAAGAAAATCCTCGCTGCTTGAGGTATTACTTCCATGGTGAGCGACTTTCAGTACATCTGCACTTTTAAGTCTTCCTGATTCAATAATATCCTTTTCCGCCTTTTTTTCAATATCTCCGGTAAACAGAAAATTATTCTGTCCGTGAGTCAGCATTGCTGCGGCAGAAAAATTATTAAGGTCACTGTAATCGTCCTTTACAGGAGATAAAATTTCCAGACTGCATTCCCCTATTTCATAAACCTCTCCGGGCTTTGCCGCAGTCAGCTTAAGACCTTTATCCTGAACGCTTTCAAGAAACTGTTCATAAAATTTAGTATCAGGAGTCATATCATCCGGCAACTTCGGGATAATAATATTTTTTACATCAGTATTGTCTATTATGTATGACGCTCCGCCCATATGATCAGAATGAGGATGCGTCAGCAGCATATAATCAATTGTATTTACATCATGCTGGTCAAGGTAATCGCAGACAGTTTGTGCATACTCCTTTTCACCTGTATCAATCAGCAGTGATTTCCCCTCTGAAAGTACTAAAGAACAGTCACCCTGCCCTACGTTTATATAGTGAACCTCCGCTTCTCCCCCTGCAACGCTTACGGTTTCCGAACCGAAAAACTCCTTCCAGTCGCTTAAGGTAAAAATATCAAGATAATCCGCTGCTGCCAGACCAACAGCCAGAATAATTATAAATGCTCCAATCTTTGCAAAAATTCCGGATTTCTTTTTATTTTTTCGTTTTGCCATTTTTATTACCTCTTAGTCCTGAATACTCTTTCTCATTCTACGTTCAGACCATTGCTGCTTTGACATAAGAACCTTACGGGGTTTTGCTCCTTCATAAGGACCTACAACACCCATGTTTTCCAGTTCATCAATAATTCTTGCAGCTCTTGCATATCCAAGTTTCAGCTTTCTCTGAAGAGAAGATGTAGACGCCTGTCCCATTTCCACAACAATATCAATAGCCTTTTCTATGAGAATATCATCACCGTCCCCCATAGATTCAGCAGTGTCAGAAGAACGCTCTCCCTTTTCAGCAGGCATGCTCTGTTCAACTGCTTCGATAATATCCGCATTATATTCAGATTCGGACTCTTTCTTAATAAATCCGACAATAGCTTCAACTTCCTTTGTAGAACATAAGCACCCCTGAACTCTCAGCGGTTTCTGCATACCATTCGGATAATAAAGCATATCACCGTATCCTAAAAGCTTTTCCGCCCCCTGAGTATCAAGAATAGTTCTTGAATCCACCTGAGACTGAACGGACAACGCAATACGGCTTGGGATATTGGCTTTGATAAGTCCCGTAATAACATCAGTTGTAGGACGCTGAGTCGCAATAATAAGGTGCATTCCGGCAGCTCTTGCCATCTGTGCCAGACGGCATACTGCGTCTTCGACTTCCTTTGACGCTGCCATCATAAGGTCAGAAAACTCGTCGATTGCAATAACGATCTGCGGCAGTTTTTCAATATTTTTTGCAGCAGCCATTTCATTATATCCGCCTAAGTCCCTGACATTATTGTCAGCAAAGAGCTTATATCTTCTGAGCATCTCCTGAACTCCCCAGTTAAGAGCACCTGCTGCCTGACGAGGATCAGTAACAACCGGAATCAGAAGATGGGGAATACCATTATATGTGGTAAATTCAACCATTTTAGGGTCAATAAGTATAAGCTTTACCTCTTCAGGATTTGCATGGTAAAGTATACTCATAATAATCGAATTTGTACATACTGATTTACCGGAACCTGTAGTTCCTGCAATAATCATATGAGGCATTTTTGCCACATCGCCTATAATTATATTTCCGGCAATATCCTTGCCTACAGCAAAAGCAAGCTTACTTTTTGAGGTCTGGAATTCCTTGCTTTCAATAATTTCACGGATTGAAACTATGTCCTGATTAGTGTTAGGAATTTCTATTCCTATTGCAGCTTTTCCGGGAATAGGTGCTTCTATACGCACTCCGGCAGCCGCCATATTCAGTGCTATATCATCTGAAAGATTAGTGATCTTTGAAACCTTTACTCCGGCAGCCGGCTGGATTTCATATCTTGTAACTCTCGGTCCTCTCTGAATAGCAACAATTCTTGCTATAACGCCGAAGCTTTTAAGTGTACTTATAAGAGTATCCGCTTTTTCCTTAAGTTCTGCCGCTGCGGCAGGGTCATTTGCTTTTGTGACGCTCTTGCTGAGCAGATTAATCGGCGGCAATACATATTTCTTTGCAGCCGCCGGCTTTATATCAGCTTTTTCAGGGGCATTTTCCTCTGCCCTGGCCGCCTTTTCCGCAAATGTTTCAGGAAGATTTTCCCTGTCTCCGCCTACCACGGCTTTTTCCACCAGAGCATCAAGCTCATTTTCCGGCTTCTTAGTTTCTGTGCTTTCAGGCTGCTTTTCTTTCATATCCGTTTCAGCAGTTTCCGCAGCTTTCTGTACTGACGGTTCAGGAATCACACCATCAATAGGGATATCTATCGCAGGTCCGCTTTGTCCGCTCCATTCCGGAGCTTTAAAATCAGGCGGTGCCAGATCCGTACTGTCATTTACCGGAATATCAAAATCAAAATCGTCGTCCGGAACAACATCCTGTTCAGGAATGTTTGAATTGGCAATGGAAATTGCCTCCTGTTCCTCGTCATACTCCCATTCCTCATAGGAATCAAGAATATGATTTTCCTCTCTTATTTTCTGAAGAGAATGGTACATTTTGACAAAAGGCTTGTAAAAAAGTCCGAAAAACTGGAACAGCGTCAGATTTGACAAAAGCATGATAAAAATAAACAGCAAAACACATATAATAATCTTTGCTCCTATAGAACCAAAAAATTTAAGCAGCGGCCATGCTATCAGCGCACTTAAAAGTCCTCCGCCCTCAAGATTTGATCCGGCTTCATAAAGATATCTGCATTTTTCTATAAAACTGTCTCCCTTAGCTTCTCCTGCAAACATAATCTGAACTACCGAACTGCTAAGCAGTGTAAGACCGATTCCCCACATTGCTCTCCCAGCAACAGTCTGCTGAGATCTTTCCATACTTATAAGAAGTGCCGTGTAAATAAGTATTACAGGCACCAGAAATACAGACAATCCGAACAGTCCCCTGAAAAGATTATGAATAACCCTCCATCCGCTGCTGCCTTCAATTACCGTAAACAGAAAAATCAGAATTCCTGCTGCAAACAAAATTACAGACCAGAACTGATTTACCGGATCTTTCTGAGGCTGTGCCTTTGCACCGGAAGACGCTTTAGGTGCAGCCTTTTTAGTACTTCCGGATTTTTTTGTGTTTCCGGTTTTTGATTTGGCAGAACCGCCTCTTTTTTTACTTTCCGCCACTTCTATTGTCCTTTCATGTTCACCTTAATTATTTCTTTAAATAGTCTACTAAATTCATGCCTACAGCATGCTCAAAAATTCCGATACCGATAACGGCTATACCAAGAATAAATGTATAAATTGCAAAAATCTTGAATTTATCTGACTTTACAAGCCAGTTTACCATTTTAATTGCACACAGTCCCACAACGGCTGCAACAGCAAATCCAAGAATGAAGTTTACAGGTTCAAATGCCAGAGCATTCTGTTCTGCCGCATCTTTGATTTCCAGCAGACATCCGCCGAGTATTGCGGGAATTCCCAGAATAAATGAATACTGCACAGCTGTTTCTCGTTCAAATCCGCAGAAAAGACCGCTTGAAATTGTAGAACCCGAACGTGATACACCCGGAAGAAGTGCAACACCCTGAAAAATACCTACAACAACAGCATCCTTACCCTTGATATCTTCAAATTTCTTGCTTCCCTTGACGCATCTGTCAGAAAGGAAAAGTATAACGGAAGTATAAAGAAAGCATATACCTTCGACTATTATATCGCTGTCTTCTGATATCCCCTCAAAAAAGTCCTTGAATATGTAAAATGGTATCAGAAGTAAAAGTGAAATGATCATCATGATTATAGCACGTCTCGGTCCGTTCATTTCCTTCCATTTGAATTTTCCCGTAAATATATCCCTGATCATAAATACCAGTTCTTTCAGCATTTCCCAGATAGTTTTACGGAATGCTGTAAAAACAGCTACCAGTGTACCCAGATGCAGAATTGCGGAAAACAAGAGTGCCCCCTCTCCGCTGTTTCCGGTAAAATGTTGATAAAGAGAAATATGTCCTGAGCTTGATACCGGTAAAAATTCGGTAAGCCCCTGTATAATTCCCTGCATAATCGCTTCAAAAATATTCATTTTGTCCTCCTTGTAATATGTATGCGGAAATTATTTCCGCAGTTCTTTTATAATTTTATAATATTCATCCCTTTCAAGAAATACGAAAGGATCAGTAGTACATATTTCCTCAGTTTGTTTTTTATTGCTTTCTTCCCCGGAAAAATCATGTAAAACATCTTCCGGACTTATAATAGTATAAAGGATCATTGCTTTTTCTCACCTGTCTTTACATCATCGGGATATTTCTGCTCCGATTCCTCTATCAGGCTGTAAAGGCATTCGATAGCATCGCTTAAACCGCCCAGACTGTCAATGAGTCCCAGTTCCACCGCCGTTTCGCCGTCCACAACAGTTCCCATATCCATTGCAAGCTCACCGGTTTTCAGCATAAGGTTTCTGAAATTTTCCTCACTGATATTACTGTTTGCGGTTACGAAATTTACTATTCTGTCCTGCATTTTGTCAAAATACGAAAGCGTCTGAGGAACGCCCAGAACCAGTCCGTTCATTCTCACCGGATGAATAGTCATTGTAGCCGAGGGGACAATAAACGAATGGCGGGCGCTTACCGCCAGCGGCACTCCGATAGAGTGTCCTCCCCCCACGACAATAGAAACAGTAGGTGTTTTCATTCCGGCTATAAGCTCTGCAATAGCAAGACCTGCTTCAACATCTCCCCCCACCGTATTGAGAATTATCACCAGTCCCTCAATAGACCTGTCCTGCTCTATTGCAACAAGGGCAGGAATAATATGTTCGTATTTGGTAGTTTTGTTCTGAGACGGAAGCACATAATGACCTTCTACCTGACCGATAATTGTAAGGCAGTGAATAAGATGCTTTGCATTATGGGAAACCACTTCCCCCATTTTTTCTATAAGCTCTGCCCTGTCAAGCCTCTCATCAGTTTCGTTTTCATTATCCTTATTTTCTTTTTCATCTTCATTATAGTTTTGTGTATTCATAAACCTGTACCTTTCCTCAGAGATAATATTTCTATTATTTTCATAAGAAACAGGTTTATACACTTATTTTTATTATAAACCATTTTACATTTAAAGTCAAATAAAAAAATCCGGCAGCTGTAAAACTGCCGGATAATAATATTCTGTTATGTTATCTGGAATATTTAAATTAATATCCCATGCCGCCCTGTGGTGCAGCAGCTGCCGGTTCCGGTTCAGGGATATCTGCAACCAGACTTTCTGTTGTAAGAACCATAGCTGATACTGATGCCGCATTCTGAAGTGCTGAACGTGTAACCTTAGTAGGATCAACGATACCAGCAGGAATCATGTCAACATATGTTTCATTGTAAGCGTCAAAGCCATAGCCGACCTTACCTGAACGCTTGATAGTATCTATAATAACACTGCCTTCAAGACCAGCATTCAAAGCGATCTGACGAACTGGTTCTTCCAGAGCCTTAAGAACAATAGCAGCACCTGTCTTTTCATCGCCTTCCAGTTCCGGAATAAGCTTTTCAACAGCAGGAATTGCATTGATAAGAGCTGTACCGCCGCCGGCAACAATGCCCTCTTCAACAGCAGCCTTTGTAGCAGCCAGTGCGTCTTCAATTCTCAGCTTCTTTTCCTTCATTTCAATTTCAGTTGCAGCACCAACCTTGATAACAGCAACACCGCCTGCAAGCTTTGCAAGTCTTTCCTGAAGCTTTTCCTTATCAAAGTCAGAAGTTGTTGCATCAATCTGTGCTCTGATCTGCTCTGTTCTGTTCCTGATATCTTCAGAATTGCCTGAACCGTCAACAATGATTGTATTCTCCTTGCCGATTACAACCTGTCTTGCACGGCCGAGCTGTTCAATTGTTGTATCCTTAAGTTCAAGACCCAGTTCTTCAGAAATTACCTGACCTCCTGTAAGAATTGCTATATCCTGAAGCATTTCCTTACGTCTGTCGCCAAAGCCCGGAGCCTTTACAGCTGCACATCTGAATGTACCTCTGAGGTTATTGAGGATAAGTGTTGTAAGAGCTTCGCCTTCGATATCCTCTGCAATAATTACAAGCTTCTTGCCTGACTGTACAAGCTGTTCCAGAAGAGGAAGAATTTCCTGAATTGAAGAGATCTTCTTATCTGTAATAAGAATGAACGGATCGTCATATACAGCTTCCATCTTTTCTGTATCAGTTGCCATATAAGGTGAAATATAACCTCTGTCGAACTGCATACCTTCAACAACTTCACTGTATGTTTCAGCAGTCTTGCTTTCTTCAATTGTAATAACGCCGTCTGCTGTAACCTTTTCCATAGCCTCTGCAATAAGCTTGCCGACTGTTTCATCAGCTGAAGAAACTGTTGCAACTCTTGCGATATCATCGCTGCCTTCAACTTTCTTGGAATTTGCTATAACGCTGTCAACTGCTGCGTTAACAGCCTTGGACATACCCTTCTTTACGATCATCGGATTTGCACCAGCAGCAATATTCTTCATGCCTTCACGGATCATAGCCTGTGCAAGAAGTGTTGCAGTTGTTGTACCGTCACCGGCTGCGTCATTTGTCTTTGTTGCAACTTCCTTGAGCATCTGTGCTCCCATATTTTCAAAAGCATCCTCAAGTTCAATTTCCTTTGCAATTGTAACACCGTCATTTGTTACGAGAGGTGCACCGAATTTCTTGTCCAGAACAACATTTCTGCCCTTAGGACCAAGTGTGATTTTAACTGTATCAGCAAGCTTGTCAATACCTGCCTGTAAAGATTTTCTGGCGTCTTCGCCGTATTTAATATCCTTTGCCATAATAATGATTCTCCTTTACTGTTTTAATATTTATTATTCTACAATAGCCAGAACTTCAGACTGACGGAGGATTGTATATTCAACATCGTCAACCTTGACTTCTGTGCCGGCATATTTGCTGAGCAGAACCTTATCGCCCACTTTTAAATACATTTCAACTTTTTCGCCGTCAACAACTCCGCCCGGACCTACTGCAACTACTTCGGCAATCTGTGGCTTTTCCTTTGCCGCCGCCGCAAGTATAATACCGCCTTTTGTTGTTTCTTCGGCTTCAGTCATTTTAATGACAATTCTGTCTGCCAATGGTTTGATAGTCATATTTATTCCTCCTAAATTTTTTAGTAACTTTAATTTGTTAGCACTCAAACTCCCTGAGTGCTAATTACTATTTTACCAACTTTCCTGAAAAAATCAAGGCATTTTTAGAATATAAATTATTTTTCGTAGGTGTGCCTAATTATTGGTATAAATCGTGCTATAATAATGTGTATAATTAACAAATATTAAAAAATGTAAACTTTTTTAAACCTTAAAAAAATATTTTATATTGACATTTTTTGCATAATTTGATAATATTAAAGTAAGTAAATATAAACTCTTGTTAGGAATAGTTCTCAAATATATAAACTATTGTTGAAAAAAGGTGATTTTATGGATCATGACAAAGTACTCATAGTTGATGACGACAAAAATATATGCGATCTGCTCAGGCTTTACCTTGAAAAGGAAGGCTACAGCACTATAATTTCAAATAACGGTGAAGAGGCAATGGTTAAATTCAATGCCCTGAAGCCGGATATTATTCTGCTGGATATTATGCTTCCCGGTATGGACGGTTGGCAGATATGCAGGGAAATACGGAAAAATTACAATACTCCTATTCTCATAATCACAGCCAAAGGTGAAGTCTTTGACAAGGTTTTGGGACTTGAACTGGGGGCAGACGATTATATCGTAAAACCCTTTGACACCAAGGAAGTTCTTGCACGTATCAAGGCTGTTACCAGAAGAACCAGTCACACTCCGTCTGTTTCTGAGTCAAAGGAGCTTTTTTATGACAATCTTCATATAAATCTTACACGGTATGTACTGAAAGTAAACGGAAAGGTTATAGATACTCCTCCGAAAGAACTGGAGCTACTTTATTTTCTGGCGTCCAATCCGAACAGGGTTTACACCAGAGATCAGCTTCTTGATGAAGTATGGGGATTTGAATATTACGGAGATTCACGTACCATTGACGTTCACATAAAAAGACTTCGTGCAAAGCTTGAAGGCGCATCAGATAAATGGTCGCTGAAAACTGTATGGGGCGTAGGCTATAAGTTTGAATGCGATGAAGATCAGCTTTAAGGCGGCATTATGAAAAAAAAATTATTTGTTCAGTATCTGAATTCTTTATTGCTTCTTACCTTTGGTGCAGTTTTTACAGGTATCTCTGTATTTTCCTTTGGCGCATCTCATCTTAAAAAGTCTGAATACAGGGAAATTGACAAGACATCAAAAACTATCGTTCAGAGTATGGAACGCAACGTTTCCGAAACCGGAAATATTAATGAGGCAATATCTGCTTTTCAGGGATTTCTGGATATAAATGCAGACATGTTTCATACAAATTATTATATTCTCGACGGAAAAAGCGGGGAAATTATAATAAGCTCAAAATCAGTGTACAAAGAGTACAAACCGAAGTCGATTTCAACACTCAAAGGTTCTGATAAATTCAGTATTGTAAACAGTGAAACTATCATATACAGCAAAAGTATGCAGTCGTCATTATCTGAAAGTGGAACAATACAATTTATTGCCATAAGATCGGCAGATGAGCTTTATAAGTCCATAATGAATATCGGCGAGATACTCATAGTTTCAGCAACTGTTGTACTCATCATTTTCGCCGTTATTTTCCATTTTATAAAACAGAAACGATACAAGCTGCTGGTCGAAATAAACGAAAAATCCGAAGCATATCTTAAAAATACAAATAATAAATTACAGCTTCCGGATACAAATGATTACGAGATCAGATTGCTGGTATCAATTATAAACCGCATGGCTGATGTAATTTCAGATGACAAACGTAAAAGCCTGGAATTCATGTCTAACATTTCACATGAGATCAAAACTCCTATAACAATTATAAACGGATTTATTTCAGGAATTCTTGACGGAACAATACCAAAAAATGACACAAGAAAATATCTGGCAAGAATTTCCGAACAGACTAACCGCATGATCCGGCTTGTTAAGACTATGATGAAAATTTCCGGAATAGAATCCGGAGAAATGCAGCTTAACGGCAAACCAGTAAATCTTACAGCACTTTTCGTAGAAACACTTTTCATGTATGAAAAGGAAATTGAGGAAAAGGATGTTGTTGTTGACGGAATTGACAGTGCAAGAGCCATAATGTTCGGCGATAAGGACATGCTTTATCAGATAGTCTACAATCTTGTGGATAATGCTGTAAAATTTGTAAATCATGGCGGAAAAATAAAATTAAATGCATATTCTGATGAACAGAATATATATATCAGGTTCGGAAATACCGGAATGGGGATATCAGGCAAGGATATGCCCAGAATATTTGACAGGTTTTACAAGACTGACTTTTCCAGAAGCAGTGATACCTCCGGCGTGGGACTTGGTCTTTCCATAGTCAAAAAATTTGTAAGCTATCATCGGGGCAGTATCGTTTTAAAAAGCACTCCAGATGACTACACAGAATTTCTTCTGACATTTCCGGCGTACAAACCAGAAATGGAAAATCAGGAAGATAATAAGGAAAACGGCAATATAAATGCCGGTCAATAATAACAGGCGGTGACAAGCATGGATGAAAATTTTGAAAACAATAATAATATAAACACAGAAGGAGAAAATATTTTCGCTCCGGCAGAAAATAATGAA
>NZ_JBJFHN010000071.1:0-12492 GCF_051893655.1 Porcipelethomonas sp.
GGTTACTTTGGCTTGTACAGAATGCAAGCAGCGCAATTATTGTACGAAGAAAAACAAGAAGAATGACCCTGACAGACTTGAAATGAACAAATACTGCAAGTTCTGTAAGAAGCATACTCTTCACAGGGAAACTAAGTAACGGAGGTCCCCGGTATGTCAAAAGAAGAAAAGGCAAAAGAAAAGAAGACCTCGGACAAGTCCAAAAAGAAAAAACAGGGCAAAATCGCTAAATGGTTCAAGGATCTTAAAAGCGAATTCAAAAAGGTAGTATGGCCGACTAAGAAAAAAGTTTTCAATAATACACTTGTTGTGCTGGTTGTTATGGTTATTTCAAGTGCATTTGTCGGAGGACTTGATTACGGTCTGCTCAAGCTGTTCAGTTTTGTACTTAATTTGGGCTGACGGTGAACCTAAACTTGATTTAAGGAGGATTTTAAATGTCTCAGGCAGCTAAATGGTATGTTGTTCACACATATTCGGGCTATGAAAACAAAGTTGCACAGAATATTGAAAAAGTTGTGGAAAACAGAAATCTTCACGATCTTATCCTTGAAGTAAAGGTTCCTACCGAAAAGGTAACAGAGATTACCGACGGCAAAACAAAGGAAGTTGAAAGAAAAACTTATCCGGGATACGTTTTGCTGAAAATGGTTTATACCGACGATTCATGGTATGTTGTCAGAAATACCAGAGGTGTTACCGGCTTTGTCGGTCCTGGTTCAGAACCTACTCCGCTTTCAGAAGAGGAAGTAAAGGCACTGGGAGTTGAAATTAATTCCGTACAGGTGAACTTTGAAGTTGGCGACCAGGTTCAGGTATGCGGAACAGCTATGGATGGTTTTGTCGGAATAGTCCAGAAAATCAATATTGAAGACGGAACAGTTGATGTTTTGGTATCAATGTTCGGTCGTGATACTCAGGCTAACCTGGCTTTAAATCAGGTAAAAAAGCTTGATGATTAAAATAAAAACATGCAGTTTTTTAAGTGGGAGAGATAAAATTTCTTGATTATCTCGGTGTTACCACAATTATGGAGGTGCGTAAAGCATGGCACAGAAAGTAGTAGGCTATATAAAGCTTCAGATTCCCGCAGGTAAAGCTACACCTGCTCCGCCGGTTGGTCCTGCATTAGGTCAGCATGGCGTTAACATTATGGCATTTACAAAAGAATTCAATGAAAGAACAAAGAATGATATCGGAATGATTATCCCTGTAGTTATTACAGTATATGCTGATCGTTCATTCTCATTCGTTACAAAAACACCGCCGGCAGCAGTTCTTATAAAGAAAGCATGCGGTATTGAAACAGCTTCAGGCGTTCCTAACAAGAATAAAGTTGCAAATATCACAAAGGAACAGGTTCAGAAGATTGCTGAACAGAAGATGCCTGACCTGAATGCCGGTTCTCTTGAAGCGGCAATGAGCATGATCGCTGGAACAGCCCGTTCTATGGGTATTGTAGTAGTTGACTGAATTTAACGAATGACGAAGAAGTTTGAAAACTTTTACGTCTTCTGATGGTGGGAGGAAAATTCCGCTAACCGGAAAAGGCGTTTTAAGCCATCCGGTATTACCACTTAAAATGGAGGATTAATAATGAAACACGGCAAGAAATATATGGACAGCGCCAAAGCTGTTGACAGCACAAAGCAGTATGATTCTGCTGAGGCTCTTGATTTAGTATGCAAGAATGCAAAAGCTAAATTTGATGAAACAATTGAAGCACACATTCGTCTTGGTGTTGACTCAAGACATGCTGACCAGCAGGTCAGAGGTGCTGTAGTTCTTCCTAATGGTACAGGTAAAAACGTAAGAGTATGCGTATTCTGTAAGGAAGACAAATATGAAGCTGCAAAGGCAGCCGGAGCTGAATTTGTAGGCGGTATGGATTTAGTAGACAAGATCATGAAGGAAAACTGGATGGATTTCGACGTAGTTGTTGCTTCTCCTGACATGATGGGTCTTGTTGGACGTCTTGGTAAGGTATTAGGTCCTCGCGGTCTTATGCCAAACCCTAAGGCAGGAACTGTAACTCCTGATGTTGCTAAGGCTGTTACAGAAGCTAAAGCTGGTAAGATTGAATATCGTCTGGACAAGACAAATATTATTCACTGTCCTATCGGCAAGGCTTCATTCGGCTCTGAAAAGCTTGATGAAAACTTCTCAACTCTTATGGAAGCAATTGTTAAGGCAAAGCCGGCAGCTTCTAAGGGAACTTATATCAGATCCTGTACTGTTACATCTACTATGGGTGTAGGCGTTCCGGTTTCTACTACTAAGTTCGGAGTTTAATAAAATATATTTATATCATTTGAAAGCGGACAGGTTAAACTGCCCGCTTTTGTTTAAACGAACAAAATTTTTCTTTTGCTTTAATTGACAAAAACAAGAAAATCATATATAATAATATGATAGAGTCTCTAAGGCATAATTGCATAATTAGCAGTTTGATTTTTTGCTGTTATGCAGTATTGCTTTAATTAAAATTTAATAAGGAGAAATACAGTTATGGCAAAAAAACAAATGTCCAGAAAGGGCTTTGAAAAGCTTCAGGAGGAATATACAAGACTTGTTACAGTAAGAAGAGCTGAGGTGGCTCAGAAGCTTAAAGAAGCCAGAGCTTTTGGTGACTTGTCAGAAAATGCTGAATATGATGAAGCTAAAAACGAACAGGCTATGCTGGAAGCAACTATTGCACAGCTTGAGGAAACTATTTCTAATGCTGATGTTGTTGATGATGATGAAATATCAGTTGATGAAATTGGTGTTGGTTCAGTTATAAAAATAAAAAGGGATAAAAGTGATAAAATAGAAACCTTACAGATTGTCGGTACAACTGAAGCTGATGCTGATAATGGTAAAATTTCTGATGAATCTCCTATTGGAAAAGCTGCAATGAAGAAAAAAGTTGGTGACTTTTTTGTGGTTGAAGCTCCTGTCGGAGAAATCAGATTTGAAGTAATAGAAATTTCAAAATAAACTGGACGGTGAATAGTTAAAAATGAGTGACAATAAGAATAATAATAATATTCCTGAAGAGGAAATCACACAGCAGGATATAAATGTTCTTAAAAAAGTTCGTCTTGAAAAGCTTGATGAACTTAAATCAAATAATGCTAATCCTTATGAAATAACTAAATTTGATGTTACTGCAAAAAATGCTGATCTTAAGGCTGGATATGAATCAGAAGAAAAGGCAATAATTGATGCGGCTCAGGGAAATGAAGAAGCTATCGCCGCAGGACTTGATAAAATCAAGGAAAGAACAGTTAAAATTGCCGGACGTATTATGAGCTGGCGTGATATGGGAAAGGCAAATTTTATTGATGTCAGAGACGGTACGGATCGCATTCAGGTTTATGTAAGAATGAATGATATCGGCAAGGAAGAATTTGCTGAATTTAAAAAATGGGATATAGGCGATATAATTGGTGTTGAAGGTTTTGTTTTCAGAACAAGAAAAGGCGAAATATCTGTTCACGCTCATAAGGTTACTCTTCTTTCAAAATCACTTTTGCCGCTGCCGGAAAAATGGCACGGACTGAAAGACCAGGATACACGCTACAGACAGCGTTATATTGACCTTATTGTAAATCCTGATGTAAAGGATACCTTTGTAAAAAGAAGCCTTATTCTCCGTGAAATAAGGAATTATCTTGATAACCTGGGTTACATTGAGGTTGATACTCCTGTTTTGCATACACTGGAAATCGGTGCGGCAGCCAGACCTTTTAAAACTCATCACAATGCATTGGATATGGACATGTATCTGAGAATTGAAACAGAGCTTTACCTGAAGAGACTTATTGTAGGCGGTTTTGAAAAGGTTTACGAGGTTGGACGTATTTTCAGAAATGAAGGAATGGATACCTCTCATAATCCTGAATTCACTTCCATTGAAATGTATCAGGCTTATACTGATTATAAAGGTATGATGGAGCTTATTGAAAATATGTATGAAACACTCGCAGTGAAAATATGCGGTGATACAACAATTAAATATCAGGGAGAAGATATTAATCTTAAGGCTCCCTGGGAAAAGCTTACAATGGTTGAAGCAGTTAAAAAGTATGCTGGCGTAGACTACAATGAATGGGCGACAGATGAGGATGCCAGAGCCTGTGCAAAGGCAAAGGGTGTTGAGGTAGAAGAAGGTGAATCCGCAACTAAGGGACATGTGCTTATTGCATTCTTTGAGGAATTTGTTGAGGATAAGCTTATTCAGCCAACTATTATTTATGATTATCCGGTTGAAAATTCACCTCTGGCAAAGAGAAAACCGTCTGATCCGGCGTTTACAGAAAGATTTGAATACTTTATTTATGCAAGGGAAATGGGTAATGCCTTTTCAGAGCTTAATGATCCTGTTGATCAGAGAGAACGTTTTGTTAAGCAGGTTGAGGCTAAAAGAGCACAGGGTGCAAATGCGGAGGTTGATGAGGACTTCGTTACAGCTCTTGAATACGGAATGCCTCCTACAGGCGGACTTGGTCTTGGTCTGGATCGTCTGGTTATGCTTCTTACAGACAGCTCATCTATCAGAGATGTGCTTTTGTTCCCGACTATGCGTCCGATAGCACAGGATACAAGAAAGACTGAAGCTGAAGAATAATAAATACAGGGGGATACACAAATAGTGTACCCCCGTTATGTTTTTAAGGAGTAAAAATGCAGGATAAAAAAGATAAAAACAAAGAACAAAGTATTTTTGAAACGGTTCGAACGGTAAATGAAAAAGAAAAGCAAAAAGCAGAAGAAGACCGCATAAAGCAGGAAAAAGCTGAGGAAATACAAAGAGAAAAATATGAACATAAGCTTGCTGAAGATAAAGTAGAAATTTTAAAGCTTAAACAGGGTGTTATTGAAAATTCAGATAAGCTTGATTTATCAGCTGAAGAAAAAAAGAAATATACAGTATGGCAGAAGTTTAAAAACTTTATTTATCATAATAAATGGTGGCTGGGAATAACTACTTTTTTTGTTCTGGTTGCAGCATTTCTGGTGTATGATAAGGTTACAACAGTAAAGTCTGATATGAAGGTCATGCTGATATCAAATGATGCCGATTTGTATATGCATATTGAGGATATGGTTGACTTTTTTGGGTCTTATATTGATGATTATAATGACGACGGCGAGAAATGTGTGGATATAATTTATATTCCGATTTCAGATGATGAATCAGAAAATACAAAGAGTCTGAATGCATATGACAGTAATCTGAGTCAGCTTTCAACAGAGTTTCAGCTTGGTGAAACAATGATGATAGTTGGTGATTCAAAATCTGATGATCTGGTTCAGCCAGAGGATAGTCTTGTGAATCTGGAGGAGCTTTTCCCGGATTGTCCTGAGGTAGAAGATTATAAATATTATTTAAAGGATACAGATTTTGCAAAACTTATAGGTTATGATGAAAATACTATCCCTGATGATTTGTATATTGGAGTCAGAAAACCGACTAGTACGCTGAATTCTGATAAGACAACTCAGGAAAATTACGATATAGCTTTAGAGGCAATTGAAAAAATTATTGATGATTTATCAAAATAACTTTAAAAATAAAAAATATTTTGTGATTCATGACGAAATTTCATTTATTTAACATTTTTTCAATTGACAATTATTTTAATGTGTGTTAGTATGTTAAAAGTAATAAAATTTTTTGGGGGTATTTATGAGTAAATTTTGTATGCAGTGCGGTAAGGAAATTGAAGATGACGCTAATATCTGCGTTTATTGCGGAGCGTCTCAGGATGGTTCAGGTTCATCTGTGGGTGCGGATGTAAAAAAGAAAAGTAATGTATGGGTACCGTTAGTTGCGGCAGCTGCTGTAGTACTTCTTGTTCTTATTATTATTTTTAATCTGATCTTTGGAGCAGGTTATAAGAAACCAATTGATAATATGATGAAGTCAATTGAAACCGGAAAGGGCAAATATCTTTATAAGTCTATGCCTGAATTTCTGGTTGAGTATCGCTATGATGATGACAAAAAAGACGAAATTTATGATGCTCTTGATGAATCAATGGAGTACGTAGTGGAGATGCTTGAGGATGAGTATGGCGATGATATCAAAGTGTCATATAAAATAAAAGATAAGGAAAAAATCAAGAAAAAAGATCTTGAAAAGCTTGAAGAAAACATTGAAGATACATATGATGAGAAAGTTAAGGTATCTAAAGGTTATGAAGTAAAAATTAAGATTAAGATCAAAGGCGATGACGATAAGGATGAAGATACAACAACAATTAATGTTTATAAGATAGACGGCGATTGGTGTTTGATGGATTCTATTTTCTGATAATGAATTAATAAACAGGCTTATGCCTGTTTATTTTTATAGTGTATTAAAAACGGACAGAAAATATTCTGCCCGTTTTTTTTAATAATAAGAAAATTATTCGCCTTTGTAATTCAGAATTTTCTGAATGCCTTCAGTAATTGATAAGTATTCAGCATAAATCTGATCTAAGTATTCAATACCGGCTGGCTCAATATGATAGTAAACTCTTGTTCTGCGCTTACCAATTAATCTTTTTTCGTCAGAAATCATTTCTTTATCAATAAGACGATAAAGACTTGGATACATTGTACCTTCCTTCAGAATAAAGAGACCTTCACTGCGCTTTTCAAGTTCCTGGGTTAACTGATAGCCATACATGTCTTCCTGTTTGAGCAGGTGAAGAATTAACAGTTCAGTCATACCGCGTTTTAAATTTTCTTGTATCTTCATAGAATATCACCTCTTCTTAATTAAACCATAAATATTGACTTTTGTCAATAGTTATTTTACAAAAAAATATAAAATTATCTGAAAATATAAAAAATTGTGCAAAATATAAGAAACTTATTGGAAAATTTAAACATTTTCACCATATATTCAAGAAATAAAAATATAAAAGCAATTAAAAATATATATTTTTTATTTGATTTCTATTTTAATATTTCCGCTTCCGTCATTAATCTTAAAATTATATCGCCCATCATTGTTTTCAGGATTTTCCTTGCCGTTAACTGATACCGTACCGTTTATGACATTGAATTTGTAGTCAGATTCGTTTCCATAAAGTGTCATATCTACATCACCTGAACCAGATTTTATTCCACAGTCTCCGTTAATTTTACCGGATAAATCAAGGTCACCGAATTTATTGTTAATTATCACTGATTCACTCATAAAATTATTAAATAAAGTTTTGCCGGATCTGAGATTCAAATCTGCACTTGCTGCATCAATATTTAAACCGATCAAGTCTCCGCCGGAATTGTTTATCTGGGTATAATCACTGGTCAGATTGGTTATCTGGCTTCCTCCGTGACCGCATTCAATGAATATTCTTTCAGCAGTTATAAAGCTTATCTTTGATGTACAATAGCTGCTGTTTATCTGTACATCCTTAAGATTTAATTCAGCCGGAACGTAAATATCTATTTTTCCTTTTTTGTGAATGAATCCGGGAGTAAAAACAGTCTGATACCATTTATCAGTTTCATATCTCAGAGAAAAAGTATTGCTGTTTGTACTATAATCAAGAAATTCCTTTGAAATATTTTGTGCCTTAATTTTAAAGTCATCAATATCATTTGAACATATTATATTAAGTTCAGCTATTTCGGATTTTATATCCATATTAAAAATATTATTTGACGGAACATTTGCTTCAAATTCTGTGAGATTCATTTTTTGAATGTAATCATTTTTAGCTCCGGATACCAGTCCGGCAGCTGCTATTATAATTCCTGCTGCCAGAAGGGTGAAAGGAATTATTCGTTTGATTTTTTTATGTAGCTTCATATTTTTACCGCCTTTCTTCCTACCATTTTATTAATTAGTAAAATGATACCTTTGACGATTGATTTAAATATAAAAGCAACAAATTTTATTACAGGATTGAATATAATAAATGTCAGACTTGACATGGCTATTCCTGTTCCGACAAGAAATAAACCGATTGACAGTGTATCAAACAGATAGGGGATACCCATACAAAAAACAGCTATTCCGCCTATAAATAAACCTGCCAGAAACATTGCAGCTGCTGCAAACAATCCCAGGACAGCTAACATAATAAGCAGCAGAATGCCTCCCCATACCGGAAAAAGGACTACAGCCATAAGCAATAAAAATCTGCGCTGAGAGCTTGTCATCTTTTTATTTGCCTTAGAAACATTTGATTTTGTTTCATTTATCATACCTGAAAATCCATGACGATTATTCAATATTTTTTCAGCAAGTACTTTAGGACTGCCGAGACTGGCAATAACGTTATACTCATTTTCAATCCCAGCGTCAATAAAATATTTATCATAATATTTTATTGCAGCATTCCTCTCCTTGGGCGGCAGGGGCTGAAGATAGTGGTTCAGTTTGCTAAGGTAATCATATTTTGTCATTTTGCTGTTTCGCTCCTTGAAAAGAATTTTTATATCTTTAGAAATTCTTCTTTATACTATACAACACCACTTTATATTATAAACCATATCATTCAAAAAGTCAACGCAGACAAATAAACTTTTTAATTTGATGGTATATTTATTTACTTAATTTGCATGAAATATTTAAAACATATAATTATGACAGAAAAATCATAATAATATATTCTGCACAGAATTAAAAATCAATACATAATATATAAAAGAAAATCTAAATGGAAACGAGGGCTTGTTATGAATAAAGATATTACATTTCTGGTAGCCGGGGGAGATTTAAGACAGGTGTATACGGCAAAAAAACTTGCGGAAAATTATAAAGTTTATGCTGCCGGATTTGATAATAATATTATCGATTTTGGCAATGCAATTTATACTGATTATAAAATGCAGCTGCCGGAACTTGTTGATTATATAGTTTTGCCTTTGCCCGCTTCAATTAACGGAGTGTTTATAAATGCACCGTTTTGCAGAAATAATATTCCTATTTCAGCTCTTGCACCGCTTCTTAAAAATGGCGGAACAGTTTTCGGAGGAAAAATTGACCCGTCAACCATGAAGATTTTCAGTAAATGCGGAATTGATACAGTTGATTATTTTGAAAGGGAAGAGCTTAATATTTTAAATGCCGTTCCGACAGCTGAAGGTGCAGTCCAGATAGCTATGGAAGAAATGGCGACTACTATATATGGTCAGAAAGTACTGGTAACTGGTTTTGGAAGAATTGCAAAGGTTCTTGTAAAAATACTTAAAGGGCTAGGGGCAGATGTGACAATAACTGCACGGAAATATTCTGATTTATCCTGGGCAGAAATATACGGCTGCAAGGCTGTACATACTTCTGTGCTAGATGATGCAATAAGCGGATATGATTTGATATTTAACACTGTACCGGCTGTAATACTTGATGAGAAGCGTCTGGAGCGCATTAAGAGCAATACTTTAGTTATAGATCTTGCATCCAAACCGGGAGGAGTAGATTTTGATACAGCAGGCCGTCTGGGAGTTAAGGTTGTCTGGGCTTTATCGCTGCCGGGCAAGGTAGCACCTGTTACCTCCGGAGAAATAATCGCCTGTACTATTCTCAACATCCTTAAGGAGAGGAGATATACGGATGAATGAGCTTTCAAACGTTAAAATTGGTTTTGCAGTAACCGGATCATTTTGTACATTTGAGAAGGCTTTTACCCAAGCGGAGAGATTAAGAAAATCCGGAGCAGAGCTTATTCCCATTATGTCATATAATGCATCATCAGTAGATTCAAGATTTGGTGATGCTGAAGATAATATCAGGCGTCTTGAAAATATATGCGGCAGAAAAGTAATTAAGACAATTGAAGGTGCAGAACCCATAGGACCGAAAAAAATGACTGATATTATTGTGGTGTGTCCTTGTACGGGTAATACTTGTGCAAAGCTTGCATCAAGTATTACAGATACTGCTGTTGTTGTAAAACGGAAACATATTAGCACTATCATTTGATGAGTCTATAATGTGTGCTTGCTCATTATAGACTCTTTGTAAAAATATGAATATCAGTACCATCCCATACAATTTGTTTTATGCATTTTTTTATAAAATTTCTTTTATTTTCTATACTGAGATTATCAAAATTATTTTTAAAAAACTTTAATGACTCTGTAATGTTATTTATATTTTCTTTGCTTTTTTTATTAGCCTCAATTGTTGCTTTTAAGAGGGTTATTTCTTTATCAATAGATTGAATATTTTGATTTAATGCTTCAATTTCTTTATTTACATACTTTAATGTTGCATCATTTAAATCACATGTTAAGACTTTAATTAATGATTCAATTTCTTTCCTCTTTTCTATTTTTTTTGATTCATATTCTCTTATTGAATCAATTATATTGTCTTCATCTGTATTATATTTTATATTTAATATATGCTTATTAAAAATATTATCATCAGCTTCATAATTAAGCAGTAATTCACAAATCTTATTATCAATATATGCACCATTAACATTGCTACATTTACATTTTTCACTTTTGCTTTTTTCTTTAAGTTCACACATATATACATATGGTTTTGTACCGTCTTTATTCTCTCTATAGTATTTTGGGCGCATATAGCTTCCACATTTACATATAATAACTCCCGATAGTAATGCAACGGGATTATGTGATTGCTTAAATCGTATACCTTTATCTATATTGAGTGCTAATTGTTCCTGAACTTCTACAAAAGACTTGCCATCAATAATTCCTTGATGTTCTCCTATAGAAATAATCCACTTCGGAAGTTCGTTTATTATTCTATCTGAAATTTTATCTTTACTTTGTGCTACTTGTGTTTTAGCATATCCTATAAATCCATATTCACCGTCACATTCTTCTTCATTACAACATAAGTTACAGCCTTGCTCATAAAAATATTTAAACCCATATTTATCTGCCGTACAGTATACAGGATTTGTAAGAATTTTTTTAATTGTTGTAACAGAAAAATTACAATTCTTTCTAGTTTTTATATCATGATTTATTAAATATGTAACTAGTTTATTCATAGACCTATATTCAAGATATTTACTGAAAATTAACTTAATGATATTTAATTCTTCTTCATTTATAATTAATTTATAATATGATTTCTTATCTTCGCCAACGACTTTTTTAGATGAAAAACCAAATGGAGTTGTACCACCTAACCATCTGCCAGTTTTAGCAAGCATATACATATTATCTTTGATTCGCTCCGCTATTGTTTCACGCTCTAACTGTGCAAATACGGCAGCGATATTCATCATTGCACGTCCCATAGGGGTAGATGTATCAAATTGTTCCTTAATCGATATAAACGATGTATTAAATGCATTTAGCTTGTCAATAAGAGATGAAAAATCACCTACATTTCTGCTTATTCTATCAAGACGATAGACTATAATTAAATCAAATGGATTTTCATATTCTTCTTCCATCATTAATTTAAACATGGGTCTATTTAAATTCTTACCTGAGAATCCTTCATCTTCAAAAATTGAAATTTTATTTTCGGATGTGAAATGAGTTTTAATATAATTTTCACACATTTCAATTTGATTTTCTATACTTTCTCCTTTGCCGGTGAATTTTGATTTACGTGAGTATATTGCGATGCGCATTTTAAGACTCCTTTTGAAAGTTAATAACATTATTATAGCATTTTTTATTGGCTTTGTATAGAGAATATTAATATTTTTTAGCATTATATCAATATGCTTTACAGCAATTATGTTAAAATATTTAAAAAAGCGAAAAAAATAACGATGTAGAGAATATCTACATCGTAAAAGCAAAAAACATTTTTCTTCTTTTTTCAGCAAAATACTATATTTAACTATTGACATTTAATGGTAAATGTTGTATATTTATCTTATTAAGTTTCTTAGGGAGTGTAAAGATGGATATACATGAGTATATAGAAGAGCGATTAGACCCGCAAATTAAATGGTATGACGAAAAATCAATAAGCTGTCAGAAAAGTTACAAATTAATTCAAATAGTTGAAATTATTTTAGCTGCCACGATTCCGTTATTATCTGGGTATTGTAATATTTTTTTGATTTCAATAATAGTAGGAATATTAGGAATTATTATTACAATTTTAGAATCATTAGCTAAACTATTTAAATATCATGAAAATTGGATACAATACAGAACTACATGTGAATTATTAAAATATCAAAAATATATTTTTTTGACTGGAGCTTCTCCATATAATAAAGCAGATGAAACAGTAGAAAACATATTTGTTAAAAACATTGAACAAATTATTTCGTCAGAAAATAATCAATGGAAATCTACACACATAAAAATCAATAGGTCATCAGACGAAAGAAAAGACTAAATTTCTTCATAGGTTTTTTCAAAAATATCTGGTTTACAAGGATACTGCTCACCATTTACTCCTGTTATTATGTAATCACCAATGGAAGCTTTCATTGTACCTTCAAGTGTTTTTACTATAACAGGTTTATCAGTTTTATATGCCTCTATAATTACAGGCTTTTTTCTGTATTTTTTATCATATGACATCACCACCTATATTTTAGAAGAAAG
>NZ_JBJFHN010000072.1:0-2683 GCF_051893655.1 Porcipelethomonas sp.
GTAAATTTCGGAAGTCTTATGTATTATCTGTTGACTGGAATGATTGCAATTTCCGCAATGGTTCTTCCAGGAATATCCGGCTCTACAATACTTTTGATTTTTGGCACATACCTTCCTATTATGACAGCAATAAAAGATTTGCTTCATTTGAATTTTGAAGGTCTGCCGATAGTGATCTTCGCCGGAATTGGTATTATTCTGGGCATTCTTCTTATAGTCAGACTTGTCAAAAAAGCTTTGGAAAAGTTCCGTGCACAAACGATTTATACAATTCTAGGACTTATGATTGGTTCACTTTTTGCAATTGTCAAAGGTCCTGAATCATTGGACAATCCAAAAGATGCCATGTCATTTGATACATTCAGCATTCTGTTCTTTATAATAGGCGTAGTGATAATCGGCGGTCTTCAGGTAATCAAACATTTTGCCGGAATAAAAAAACAAGTAAAGGAAATACAGACAGAAAAGAATTCATAAAAATTTAACCCTTCTAAGATCAGATCAAATCTCAGAAGGGTTTTCTTATTATAAAAGATTATATTTCAGGATTTACATAATATGATGCCAAATATCTTGCAATTGCTGCAGCATCTCTGATATAACAATTCCATCATCGTTAAAATCCGCTGTTTCAGAAATCTCCGATGAAAATCATTTTTCCATATTTTGTAATAAAATATATATTATTTTGTTATGATTTTTTATGAATTTTTTTTAAATATTGTAAATAATAAAAATGAAAATTTATTTAAGGAGTGAAAACAATGGAATATAAACCTATGATAAAAGGTGCAGTTGTCGGAATGATGGCAGGTACAGCATTTTATATGGTCTCAAAATCACCTGACAGGAAAAAGAAAATGCTAAAAAAAAGTACAGGCAAAGCAATCAAAGCCTTTGGTACGGCTGTTGACTGCTTTTCATCCATGATAGTTTAATTTTTCAGGAGGACGGCGTGGGAAAGTTTTATTTTTATCTTTTGGGTATTATTACCGGACTGGCAAACGGACTATTCGGATCTGGCGGAGGAATTATTGCTGTTCCAATGCTAAAAAAATCCGGACTTAGCACAAAGGAATCCCACGCCACCTCTATTGCATTAACTCTTCCGCTTAGCATTGTAAGCAGTGTTTTTTATTTTAATATTATTAAAGATATATTTTCAGACACACTTATGATTATTGCTGTTGGTCTTATCGGTGCTTTGCTGGGAGGATTTTTTATGAAAAAAATTCCTTCAAAATACTTAAAAAAAGCGTTCGGTATAATATTAATAATTTCAGGAATCAGGTTATTTTTCAAATGAATATTTTATTTTTATTTTCAGCTTTTTTGACAGGAATTCTTGCTTCTATGGGACTTGGAGGCGGAATGATACTTATCCTTTACATGACTCTAATCGCAGGAATGGAACAACTGACAGCACAAGGTATAAATCTGCTTTTTTTTATACCCATAGCCGCTGCTGCACTGATAATTCATACTAAAAACAAGCTTGTAAAATGGAAAAAAATAATTCCGGCAATTATCTGCGGCTGTATAAGCGCAGTTGCCGGAACTTATATTGCAAGACTTATCGGAAATGATTATCTTACTAAAATATTTGCAGTTTTTGTACTGATAACAGGAGTTAAGGAGTTATTTTCCAAATCTGAAACTTCTGATAAATAATATTTAAATTTCATTAACATTTTTTCCACTGTTTTTACGGTATCCCATATAGCTTTCAAGAATAATAGTCGCCGCAACAGCATCTACTACAGCCTTTCGTTTTTTTCCTCTTGTATTTGTAGTATTAAGATAATTGTGTGCAGAAACAGTGGTACATCTTTCGTCCCACATCTCAACAGGCTTGTCTGTCAGGCTCTTAAGCTTTTCGGCAAAAAGCTGACATTTTTCGGCACGTTCCCCCAACGTATTATTCATGTTTTTAGGATATCCCACTACTATAATATCTGCTTTATTGTCAGCCGCCGCCTGTGCGGTCTTTTTTATGCATTCATCAAAATCTTTTTCACAGATAACTCCAGCCGGAGAAGCCAGCATTTCCGATTTGTCACAGCATGCAAGACCTGTACGGGAATCCCCGAAATCAACAGCCATAATTTTCATTTTTTCCTCCTACCATGGCTTTACTGAACCAATAATTTCCTTTACAGATTTTATATTATTCTTATCAAGATAATCATTTATGCCGTCAATAATCTTAATTGGCGCATAAGGATCTGTAAAAATTGCTGCCCCTACCTGTACAGCGGAAGCTCCCGCCATCATCATTTCAACAGCGTCCTCACCACTTGAGATACCGCCCATGCCAATAATAGGAATATTAACTGAATTGGCTGTCTGCCATACCATTCTTACCGCAATAGGCAGTACTGCCGGACCGGACATTCCGCCCATATTGTTTTTCAGAACAGGTCTTCTGGTATTAATATCAATCCGCATTCCCAGAACTGTATTTATCAGGGATAAAGCGTCAGCACCCTCAGCTTCTACAGCTTTTGCAATATCGGTAATACTTGTAACATTCGGAGAAAGCTTGACAACAAGGGGCTTTTTTGTAGCCTTTCTTACAAGCTTTGTGATTCCGGCTGCACCGTCACATGTAGCGCCGAATGCCATTCCCCCCTGTTTTACATTGGGACATGAAATATTAAGCTCTATCATATGAACATCAGTT
>NZ_JBJFHN010000073.1:0-6271 GCF_051893655.1 Porcipelethomonas sp.
GTCGGATGTTTTTATCCGGCTTCTTTTTGCACTTGAGGGTGCGGTTGGCGGGTACCGATGATGAATGGGAACAATTTTGTACTATTGCAGAAAATCATGAAAAATACGCAGATAATCCCAGGGATTTGCCAAATGTGAGAGCAAATCTTGTATCACATATTCCTGATTCTGATTATTTTGATGCTATGATTGAGAATGTGATAACTGATTATTGCATAGCTAAAGAATGTTCACGACAGGAAGCTGTTGAATTTATTTATTCTGGCGGTATTACTATAAAAACGCCTTACAACAGTGACATTCAAGCTGTTCTTGACAGAGTATATGCAGATGATTTGAATTTTACATATGATTCAGAACACAATTTTCCGCAATCGGCATGTGCTGTTCTTGATTACAGCGGCGGTGTAGCGGCAATAATCGGGGGAAACAATGACAATCATTCATATAACCGCAGTTACAGAGTACCCCATAAGCTTGGTTCGTCTATAAAACCACTAAGTGCATATGCTCCTGCACTTGAACGGAAAATGATAAATTTTTCTTCACTTATCCCCGATGAACCGTTGATATTTGAAGATGTAGATTCGTCGTATGAGTGGCCTAAAAATTATGACGGTATTTACGATGGTAACATTACAATTACTAAAGCACTGAGAAAATCGAAAAATGCTGCCGCTGCACAGCTTGTAGACAGGCTTACGCCTATGTATTGCTGTGATTTTTTACAGGATAATTTTGGCTTTACTACAATTACGAATAATGATGCATCATATGCCGCAATGGCATTAGGTGCACTTGAAAACGGGGTGTATCTTCACGAACTTGCAGCAGCATATGCTGTATTCGGTAATGGCGGATACTATTTTGAACCTCACTTTTATACTGAGGTTCTTGACAGCAGCGGAAATACAGTACTGAAAAACGATGTGGAAATGCATCAGGCAATGGAATCGGATGATGCATGGATAATGAACAGACTACTATATTATAATGTAAATACTGCTGATGGAATCGCTAATGCAGCAGCTATGGAAAATATAGAAGTTATCGGAAAAACGGGAACAGCTGCCAACGATTTAAATCTTGATTCAGGCCGTATTTTTGTTGGGGCAGTTCCTGATTATGTAACAGCAGTATGGATGGGATTTGATGATGAATCATCCATGGAAGATATTCAATATATTCCGCCAACGGAGTTGTGGAAAAATATCGTCGGACAGTTTCCGCTTGAACACGATAAGTTTACGCCCGATGATTCTGTAATTGAATATGAATTCTGTACATCAAGCGGTGGTCTGGCAACAGACAGATGTTATGAAAGTGAGATCGGATATTATACTTCGGATAATATGCCGACTGAATGCCATGAATAATAATTAAGACATTATTGCTTAAAAGCTTGCTTATAGGGTATATGAACAAATTATTAATTTATTTTGGGGAATATTTATTCAAATGGTCAGATGAATAAATTTCTAAAGTAAAATTGAACACAGCATAATGGTATTGTGTCGTTTTACTATAAATATATTAACGAAAGGATGGTTCTTTATGAAAAAACCAACGCGAAAGTTCATTTCTTTTTCTACAGCTCTTGTTTCAATGGTTGGCTTAATGACGCCGGTGTTTGCAGCAGCTAAGTATGATTCAGAACTTGTAGAAGAGTGTGAATATGATGAATTAATTGAAATGAGGGATAAAGCTATCCTCATTAAAGATGGAAATGACTATACTGTTAATGATGATACACAGCTTATTGTCATTGACAGTAATGGTGAAAAAAAGCTCATCAGCAAGGAAGAAGGACTCAGCGGTCTTTATAGCTATGTATCAACAACAAGAGGGCAGTATAACTTCATCAGCCCTACAAATGATCCGTATTCTTTTGATTTCTTTGATGAAAATTACTGTATCAGTACAGAATCCGGCTCAATTATCGCAGGATTTGGTGATAAATTCGCACTTATAGATGACAGCGGAAAGAAAATATCTGATGAATATGATGCTATTTACCGTATCAGCGATGATTATTTCATGGTTGATGTGATTGATGGTGAAATACGCAAAACAGGACTTATCAGGGCAGATGGTTCTGTTATCGCTGCACCTGCTGAGGGAATAGGTGAATTTTATCTCTGCGGAAGTAAGTTCCTTGTGTCTAAGTATACCACTGAAATTGTTGAAGAAGAAAACTGGAATGGGGATATAGTTCAGAATGAACGAACAAATTATTCCTATTATTTCATGAGTCCTGACGGAAAAGCAGAATCTGAAACTTTTAAATATTTTGCAGAATTGGGTCATAACGGTAATAATTCTTCGGATAATGGTCACAACAGGACAGATGTGAGATATAATGTAAATTATGCATTTGAATGTGACTGTATCTGTTTGACAGACAGTGATGATAAACAGCTGATATATAACAGTAAAACTGAATCTTTCAGCAATAAGTATGATTATATTCAGAATTTGAATGGTGAGAAATTTATTGTATCGCATGACGGTGTATATGATGTTATAAATACCGAATTTAAAGTACTTATAGAAAATGCTGAAGATGTTGAATATGGTTATAATAAAGTTCTGGAAGTTAAGAAAGACGGAAAGGTTACCAGATACGATGCAGACCTTAACGTTTTAGAGGAATCAGCTGTTACTAAACGATTCCCGACATTCGATTATGCTTCTGTTGAAAAGAACGGTAATATTATAACTGTAAAAAGCGATGATTCGCTGTATTCATATAGTCAGCTGGACCAGGAATTTGTGAGTGTGTCAGTAAACGTTGAGATAAAACCGGTTTGGGAAAACAGTGATATTGAAGTCAGCGTGAAAAATGATTACAACTCCAATTTTGACTTTGAACTTGAGGTTCTGGAAGAATATTATGATGAAGCTCTGGATTATAATGTTACTACCAGCAGCAGATATAAATATATTCTTGATTCAGCCTATGAACCTCATGATGTTTCAGAATATGCCAAGACCGTCAGAAATGTAAATCACGATATTGTTATTCTTCAAAAAGAAGATAACCATCTTGAATATGTGAATTTTGCAGATGCACAGGATAAGAAGGATCTCAGCCCATATACTGATCTTTCTCCTGTTTATGATGACAGTCAGAACTACAACTACGGTTCAGGCAGAGAACCAATAGGATATTGCCTGATGACAGAGGATTCATTTGTTATAAGCGATATGAATTTTAATCTGTTAAATGAACCTGTTAAAGGAACACCTTCTGGAGTTCAGATTAACTGCAATGATAATGTTTATTCAGGAGATATCGTATTCTATGTCAATGACAAAAATGATGAAAACGGAACAGTGATAAAAAAATATGGTGTTGCGTCACTTGACAAAGGTGTTATTGTTCCGGCTGAATATGACAGTGTTTCTGTAGGTTATGGCGGATACCTTGTAACAAAAGAAGGCATGACAGCTATTATCGGTTCAAACGGAGAAGCTATTAAGGAATTTGAAGGTGCATATAACTTCAACAGTATAACAGGTTGTGTATATGACGCTGACTGGAATCTTGTAAAAAGAGATGATGGTGTTACGTCAAACATCGTTTATAATATTGAAGACGGTGAAATAAAATATCAGCAGACTGGTATTTATGATGAAGTTTCATATTTTGTTGACGGCTATGCTACTGTAGTAAAATATGCAGCAAATGATAATAATCAGGAGGATCTCTGGTCGGGCAATCAGAACAATTACTATGGAATTATCTGTATTGACGGCACAGAAGTTGTTAAACCTTCCGATGATATATACATTACCATGAATCCGGAGTTCGATGAAGATGATACTTCTTTTAATGTTGAAGCATATTCAAGTACAGAAGGAAAAAACTCAAGCTCTGTTGCATTATCTGTTAAAGAACTTGATACCGGATATATTAATGCCAATAATATGACTGTGGCAAAAATGATAAGCGATAACAGATACCTTGCTTTAATCAATGGATTATGGGGGGTATACGATGGCGATGGCAAGGAAATTATCAAGCCGCAGTTTGACTATTTTAAACCATTTAATGAAAATGGTCTGAGTATTGTGGAAACGCCCGAATACAATACATGTTATTGTAAAGGGCTATATGGGGACTATGAAGAGGAAACAGTTTATAAAACAGGTGTAATTGATATTAAGGGTAATATCATTGTTGAACCTTACAATAATATCACTGAGAACGGAATAAAGGTTTGCAGCACAAGAAGCAGTCTTACTCCATACGCTTTAAAGACTGTTCTTCTGGACAAGTATGGCGTTCAGGTGTGTAAGCTCGTTAATGGAAAGCCTAAATATATGACAATAACCAGTGATGATGTTTTAAATGATTTCGCAAAGGTTAACGGTTATGACATTGCACATAAGGAAGGCAATTTATATTATGTTGAGAAAGACGGATTGTCAGGGGTGGTTTCTGAGGATAACGAGGTGCTTGTTCCTGTTGAATATTTTGAGGTACTTTCTTTTAATCCATCTGAAATAAACTTTAAATATGTCAGACCTGAACTTCAGGGTATTTTGGAAAATGAATTTAGTTCAAAGAGTAACGAAATATCTGATGGCAGCAAGCTTGTATATGTTAAAACCTTAGATGGTAAGGTTGGCGTATATAAACTAAGCGAAAGTGAAAGTGATGATGTTTTGGGTGACTCTAACGGTGACGGTATTGTAAACGTCCGGGATGCTGCATTCATTGCCAGAAAACTTGCAGAACGAAAAGCAGACGAACTTCCTGCTTCTGCAGATTTTAACGAAGACGGAAAGGTAAATGTCCGTGACGCTGCGGCAATTGCAAAGTTCTTAGCAACAGGCAAAAAATAATTTTCAGAACGCTCCCGAAAGGGGGCGTTTTGGTTTGATAAGAGAGTAAGAGAACGTATTTTAAAATTACATTGTTATTTTTCACTTTGATCAATATACTTTGGTAAAGCGGATTAATTGGAAGTGATATTGACAAAATGCGTCTGTTTTATATTATGGTGGGTATCTGCCTTGTGATGTATGTATTTTTAACAAAGAAATTGTTATAAATTGTGCTAAATTAATATTTTTTAATTTCAATTGTTTAAAAGTTATTGACAAAATGCCGAACCAATGGTAAAATAAATACACAATTATTGAAAATCCGCTTTGGGAAACAAACGCTGTATGGGCTGCGATAAAGCAGGTGCGGAGCTTACTATGAAATCGGGAAGGGCATGTACCTATTACTGCCATGCCGGACTTGTTGATTATGCTGCACCGATTATTGTAAACGGAAAAATGATCGGCAGCTTTATCGGCGGACAGGTTCTTCCGGAAAAGCCTAATTATGACAGATTCCGTGAAACAGCTCTTGAACTGGGCATTGATCCGGAAAAATACGTTGAAGCTGTTAAAAAGGTGCAGATTATTGACAAATCTATCATTGACAAATCCGCTCAGTATCTGTCAGACATGGCAAGTACACTGTCTTTTCTTGCCTATCAGTCCCATGAGATCAAGAAAAGGAATAAGGAAATTGCCAAGGCTTCGTCCATGAAGAGCGATTTTCTTGCAAATATGAGCCATGAAATAAGAACACCTATGAATGCAGTGATCGGACTTGTTGACCTTGCACTTCGTGAAGACATGTCACCGGATGCCAAAGAATATATGCATCAGATTAAAAGTTCCGCTAAAAATCTGCTGGTAAATATCAAAGGACTTGACACGGAAGCCGCACTTGCCCTTATAGGAAACGAAGAACTTTTCTTTACCATACTCAAGGAATACTACACTTCTATTGACAAAAAGTCAAAAACCATTCTGGAACATAAGGAGGCAGAGCACTGGAGAGATTATACCATTGAGGTTCACTCCCTTAAAAGTACTTCAAAACAAATCGGTGCAAATAAGGTTTCAGCACTTGCAGCTGAACTTGAACGTGCAGGAAATGAGGGTAATTACAGCCTGATCAATGAAAAAACAGCTGAGATGCTTTCAGAATTTCAGCTGTATAAAGAGATACTTGCACCGTTATTTCCTGATGTACAGATATCTGCTGAGGAGAAAACGGCTGGTACGGAAGATATTATGAAACTGCTTGAAGAGATGAAAGAAGCTCTTGACGATTTCGATACACTTCAGATAGATGATGTTATCGAAAAAATGAGCGGTTATAAATATCCGGAAACACAGACCGGATATTTTGAAAATCTTAAACAGTCGGCTGAAATAAGCGACCTTGACGAGTGCCTGAAAATTGTTGAGAAATGGCAGG
>NZ_JBJFHN010000073.1:6371-46388 GCF_051893655.1 Porcipelethomonas sp.
GGTAAATTATGAATATTACAGATGAAGAATTATTGATGCTGGAGCATTTTAATGAAAAAATACTTCCTTTCAGGCAAGCCTGAAGGAAGTATTTTTATATTGTTTTTACGCTGTCAGAAACCAATCCGGACAGCTTTTTATTTCAGCTTTTCCCCGCATGAATCACAGAAATAATCATCAGTATGTACTTCATTTTTGCAGTTCGGACAAAATACTTTTTTAATTGTTTCCACGGTATTTTCATCAGCCGCAGCATTATTTTCCACTGGCTCTGAAACTGATTTTTCTGTATCAGGTTCAGTAATATTTACCGGTTCCTCGGTAACAACTGCTTTTTCTTCTTCCTTTTCCTCTGCAACAGCAGGAGCAGGAATATTTTCAACGGTTTCTTTTACATCAGGCTGTACAGTGATTTCATTTACAGTATCCTGACAATCGGTTTTTTCTTCAAACTTTGTTCCGCATATATTGCAAAACATAGCACCTTCTTCCAGAATATTTCCACAGTTAGAGCAAATGGTTTGCTTTGACTCAGCCGGTTGTTTACCCTTTGGCTTTTCAGGAAGTCTGGTTCCGCATTTTGAGCAGAATATCGCATCATTTTTAAAGGGTGTTCCGCAGGACGGACAACAAAAACGGCTTTTGATTTTAATGATTTCTTCTTTTGTTTCACCGATTTTAACTATGGAGCTTTTTATAGCGTCAATAGCAGGTTTAAATTCTTCAGACGGATTTTCGCCGTAATTTTCAAAATACATTTTTCCGATCAGCTTATACTGAGAATCAATTTTACATTCTTCACCCTTAATTATATTATTAAGAGAACTGGTTTCAGACATAATTTTTGCCTTTTGTGAAATTTCCTTGCTTTTGTTGGAAATACTTTTTCCGATATTTTTAAATACTGACATAATATGACCCCTTTCCTTATTTTATTATATCATTTTTATCGTTCAACTTCAAGACTTGTAATTATAAAAATAATCTGCTATTATAAAAGTTAGGTGATAAAATGTGGAAAATCTAATGAACATACTGACCTTATTTGGTCTTAAAAACAATTATACCAATATTATCAGACTGAATTCCGGACACATAAATCTTACGTTAAGAATAATATATTCTTCCGGTCAAAGCTATATTCTTCAGAAAATAAATAAAAATGTATTTCACAATCCCGGACAGGTAATGGCAAACACTGAAAAAATATGCCGGATTATTCCTGACTGTAAAATACATTATCTTTACAGCAATGAAAAAAACTATCTGCAATATAACAATGAGTTCTGGCGAATATATGAATTTGTTGATAATTCTGTTTCTTATGAAACTGCTGACAGTGCGGAAAGAATATATGAATTCGGAAGAATACTGGGTGAATTTCACAGATCAACAGAAAAATCAGATCCGTCATTATTTTATGAAACTATTAAAGACTTTCACAATACTCGTCTTAGAATAAACAATCTTTTAAAATATGAAACAGAATCCATGAAAAAAGAATTTTTATTTTTCCGTAAAATACTTGAATATGAACAGTGTCTTCAGGATAAAAATATTCCGGTTATGGTTGCACATAACGATGTCAAATGTTCAAATGCCCTGTTTGATGAGGCAACAGGCAAATGTATTACCCTGATTGATTTTGACACAGTAATGCCGGGATTGCATGTATATGATTTCGGGGACGGTGCACGTTCCGTATGCGTTACTGAAAACAGGATAGATTTAAAAAAGTTCAGTATCTACTGCCACGGCTATTTTCAGAATATAAAGAATAAAAATCCTGAAGATTATTTTCTCGGAATGATATGTATTACTGCTGAACTGGCATGCAGATATTTATATGACTGTCTTTCAGGAGAAAATTACTTTGCCGGAAAAACATATAATCAGAAAATGATCAGATATCAAAACCTGTATGAGCTGACCCGGAGTTTAATATCTGATGAAAACAGGATAAAGGATATTATAAAAAATTATATCTAAAAAGTACAGGTATGCTGCCTGGTTTGACTGAAATCATGGCTTGTATACAGATTAAGGTGCCAAAAGCACCTCTTTTTTTGCATAAATATGGACATCGGGGTCAGAAAGTGGTACAATATATAAGACAAGTAAAGCTTGTTGATGACGAGTAAAATGACACTTTTAATAAATTCTTGCTCTGACTGGCGGAGCAGTAACAAAAAGGAAAGGAAATGTTTATGAAACTTTGTGCCGGACAGTATAAATATCTTCTGACAGTATATGAACTGAGCAAGACACTTAAGGTTGTCCGCTCGGTTGATATTGCAAACAGTCTTTCAGTAACCCGTCCAAGCGTCAGCCGTATGCTTAAATGCATGGCAAGGCTGGAACTTATAAATCCTGATTATGCAAGCAGCGTTGTACTGACTGATCTTGGACGTGAAACAGCAAAAAAACTTTCGGTAAACTTTGATATGATACATAAGTTTTTTACTGAAATTTTAAAGCTTGACGAACATTCAGCGTATGAACAGAGTATATTGTTTTTGTCCACATTTCCGGAAAATACTACTCAGAAGCTGGCAGCAATAACCAGAAATACTATAAAAAAAAGAAATGAACAGCATAAATAAATGCATGATATAAATTAAAATGATTTTAGGGGTTTTATTTTTGCTGAAAATATGTTATAATAAACGCAAACATTTTTTCGGTTTACCGAATTTCAAGGAGGAAATTTTATGAAAGCAGTTATAACTGTTATCGGAAAAGACAATGTAGGGATTTTAGCAAAGGTCAGCGCAGTGTGTGCGGAATATAATGCAAATGTAATGGATGTTACCCAGAGTGTTTTGCAGGATATGTTTGCAATGATAATGATGGTTGATATTTCAAAAATGAATGCTGATTTCGTGGTTTTAGTTGAAAGACTTAACAAGCTTGGCGAAGAACTGAATCTGTCAATTCATACAATGCATCAGGATATTTTTAATTCAATGCACCGTATTTGATTTTTAAGGAGATTATGAAATGCTTAATGTTTACGATATACTTGAAACTATAAGAATGATTCAGGACGAATGTCTTGATATCAGAACAATAACAATGGGAATTTCTCTCCTTGACTGTATTGACAGTGATATTGACAAGGCATGCCAGAAGGTCTATGACAAAATTACTTCAAAGGCAAAGGATCTTGTAAAAGTCGGAGAAAGAATTGAAAAGGAATACGGCATTCCCATTATTCACAAGAGAATTGCTGTTACTCCTATTGCCATAGTTTCAGCTGCATGTACTGAAAAGAATCCTGTTAAATTCGCTCTGGCACTCCAGAAAGCAGCGGATACCTGTGGTGTAAACTTTATCGGCGGATATTCAGCACTTGTCCAGAAAGGCTTCAGTGCCGGAGATATTGATCTTATTAATTCCATACCGGAAGCTCTGGCTGTTACATCAAATATATGTTCTTCTGTAAATGTCGGCTCAAGCAAAACGGGTATTAATATGGACGCAGTTGCTATGATGGGAAAAATTATAAAGAAGTCTGCTGAGGTAACTGCTGATAATCAGTGTATAGGACCTGCAAAGCTTGTGGTATTCTGCAATGCTCCTGAGGATAATCCGTTTATGGCAGGTGCTTTCCACGGAACAGGTGAGCCGGACTGTGTAATTAATGTAGGCGTTTCAGGTCCGGGAGTTGTAAGAGCTGCAATCGAAAAGCACCCTGATGCATCAATTAATGAAATTGCTGATATAATAAAGAAAACTGCATTCAAGGTTACAAGAATGGGACAGCTGGTAGGTTCAAAGGCTTCTGAGATGCTGGGAGTTCCTTTCGGCATTGTGGATCTTTCTCTTGCACCGACTCCGGCAGTAGGGGACAGTGTTGCACATATCCTTGAGGGAATCGGTCTTGAAAGCTGCGGTGCTCCGGGAACAACGGCAGCTCTGGCTCTTTTAAACGATGCGGTTAAAAAGGGCGGCGTTATGGCTTCGTCAAATGTCGGCGGACTGTCTGGTGCTTTCATTCCTGTTTCTGAGGACGCAGGTATGATAGACGCTGTAAACAACGGTTCTCTTTGCATTGAAAAGCTTGAAGCAATGACAGCTGTATGCTCTGTAGGACTTGATATGATAGTAGTTCCGGGGGATATTACTGCTGAAACTATTTCCGCAATTATTGCCGATGAAGCAGCGATTGGTATGGTTAACAATAAAACTACTGCTGTAAGACTTATTCCGGCAATCGGTAAAGAGGTGGGAGAAACCCTTGAATTCGGCGGACTGCTCGGAAGCGGACCGGTTATGAATATCAACAGAAAATCTCCGGCTAAATTTATTTCCAGAGGCGGAAGAATACCAGCGCCTATGCACAGTATTAAAAACTGAGAAGAGGTAAAAAATTATGGAAAGCGTTGTAAACAGAATTATTGAAATTGACCGCAGTGCTGATGAAAGAATGAGTGCGGCGGCGGAAAAGGAAAAGCAGATTCTGAAGGAAGCTGATGAAGAAAGCAGCAAAATAAAGAAAAAGCTTCTTTGCGACGCTCAGGACAGAATTTCTCAGGTGAAGGCATTTAATAAGTCTGAATTTGAAAAGGATACGGCGGAGCTTGAAGAAAAATATCAGGAAGAAATAGCGGCTCTTGATGCTTTCTATAAGAATAATCATGAGAAAATAGAACAGGAAATATTTGCTGAAATCGTAGGTGAGTAGATGAAAGCTTCAAAAAATGCCACAGTCGCAAAGGCTCGGGCTGTATACGGCAAACGACTTAAGGAAAATGATTATATGGAACTTGCCTCCAAAAAGAAAGTAAGTGAGGCGGCGGAATATTTAAAGCACAGTACTCATTTTTCAGATGCTCTGGCAAATATAGATACATCTTCAGTTCACAGGGGATTTCTTGAATCACTCCTTAATAAGGCTTATTATGACCAGTATGAACGGCTTTGCAAATTTCAGCATCTGAATGATGAACCGTTTTATAATTTTCTGCTGGTAAGATTTGAAATACGGGAACTGCTGAAAGCTATTCTTTATCTGAACAATGACAGTGAGGATGTTTATATTGGGTCAATGCATGCTTATCTCCTTAAAAAGGCAAGCTTTGACCTTATTGCTCTTGCAAAAGCTTCTGATTTTAAACAGCTGCTTGAGGTCATAAGGCATACTCCTTATTATAATATTCTGAAAAATATTCAGACAGATAAAAACGGGAATATTCCCTATACCAAATGTGAGGTAATGCTTCGGACATATTACCTGAAATGGCTTATTGAAACAGCGGAAAAATCCTTTCATGGAAAGTCAAAATCTGCTCTTCTGGATCAGATCTATGCACAGACGGACATAATTAATATTATTAATGCGTACAGAATGAAAAAATATTTCTATGCTGACGGTGAGACACTTAAGGAAAATATGCTGCCGTTTTATGGCGAACTCAGCCGGGACAAGCAGACTCAGCTGTTTGAAACTGCAACTCCGGAGGAATTTCTGCGGATGCTTTCTAAAAATCGTTACGGACGACGTATGGAAAACCTTGATGAAAATATGGACAGTGAAACCTTTGAACGTGAGCTTGTTAAACTTAAATGTAATATGGCACGACAGGCTCTGATGTTTTCAGATAATGCGGCAGTAAGCTTATATTCGCTTATGTATCTGTCTGAAGTGGAGCTTAATAATATTATTAAAATTGTTGAAAGTATCAGATATAATAAAAGCATATCATATATGGAAAAATTAATTATAATACAATAGTAATTTAAGTGAATATGATACGGAGGTGAAAAAATGTCTATAGAAAAAATGGAATTTCTTTCAATTGCCGGATTGCTTAAGGATCTTGACAGAACTCTGGAAAAGTGCGTTGAAAGCGGATGCTTCCATATCGGAGATGCTAAAAAGGAATCTGCTGCAAGCTCTGAGGAACTTTCAAGGCTTGATGAGGAAAATCCTTATAAAAATCTTGTGAAAAGAATAACGGCAGTTGATGCTGGAGAGGATTTTGACTTTTGTGAGACTGATACTGCAAAAATCAATAATATGACAATTGATGATATTGAAGCGGACTTTACTGTACTTGAAAAAGAATTTAAGGAAGTTAATACCGCTATAAGTGATATTTCAGAGCAGATAAAGGAAAGAAGTCAGGCACTGGTTCAGCTTAAACATCTTAAGGGTATGAAGATTGATGTAGGCAGACTGTTTAATTGTTCTCACATAAAGGTCAGATTCGGAAAACTGCCGGATGAAAGCTATCAGAAGCTGTCATATTATGATAATAAAACGTTTATTTTTATACCGTATGACGATGATGACAGTTATAAATGGGGATTTTATTTTGCTCCTATTGACAGTATAAAGGAAACGGATAATATTTTTAAATCATTGTATTTTGAGCGTATCTGGCTTCCGGATTTTATTACTGATACCCCGGAGGAAGAAGAGGAAAAGCTCAGGGTTAAAATTAATGAGCTTGAAAAGCAAAAGACAATTCTCAGAAAAACAAAGGATGCTCTTGTTTCTCAGAAAGGGGAACGCCTGAATCAGTATTTTTGCCGGGTAAAATATCTTTATGACTTGTTTGAACTCCGCAAAAATGCCGCAGTGTATAAAGACAAATTTTATCTGGTGGGATTTGTACCAAAAAAACAGATAAAGCGTGTGGAAAAACTGTTTGATGCAATTGATTCGGTGTCACTGGTTGTAAAGCCTGCCGGAAATGAAAATATTATAAAAACTCCGGTGAAGCTTAAAAACAACAGGTTTTCACGGCCGTTTTCAATGTTTGTGGAAATGTACGGACTGCCGTCATATAACGGATTCAATCCCACAACCCTGGTGGCAGTGACTTATACGCTTTTGTTCGGTATTATGTTCGGCGATCTGGGTCAGGGACTGGTAATTTCGCTGATAGGATATTTTGTGTATAAGAAAAAAGGTGCTGCACTTGGAGCAATACTGCAAAGAATCGGCTTGTCAAGTGCATTTTTCGGATTGATCTATGGCTCGGTATTAGGATTTGAAGAGGCACTTAATCCTCTTTACAAGCTTATTGGACTCAAACATAAACCGCTGGAAATTATGGAAAATACCATGGGTATTTTAATAGGTGCAATTATTATCGGAGTAATAATTATTATAATTTCAATTATTATTAACATAATAACATGTTTAAGAAAAAAGGATTATGTGGGGTCGGTTTTTGGCAACAACGGAATAGCCGGACTTGTTGTATTCGGTGCTCTTCTTGCAGGTCTTGCAGTTATGATGACCGGCAAAGGCAATCTTTTTACTTTACCTTATGTATTGTGTCTGATAGTTCTTCCGCTTGTACTGATGTTTTTCAGAGAACCGCTGGGATGTCTGGTTTCAGGAAAAAAATTCAGACTTGAAGGCGGAATAGGAGATTTTTTAGCGTCAAACTTTTTTGAAGTATTTGAATTTATTCTGGGGTATGCAACAAATACTCTTTCATTTGTAAGAATCGGCGGATTTATTTTTTCTCATGCCGGAATGATGTCTGTAGTAATGATGCTTTCTGAAAGTGTTGCAAAGGGCGCTTCTCCGATAGTCATTGTTCTCGGAAATATTTTTGTAATGGGAATGGAAGGTCTTATTGTCGGAATACAGGTGCTGAGACTGGAGTTTTATGAGGTTTTCTCACGTTTCTATGACGGAGACGGACAGCCTTTTGAACCTGTTGGAATTAATTATGATAAAAATATTGATTAAAGGAGTTTTTTATTATGAATATTTTTGAAATCCTGCTTCTTCCTCTTTTTGCAGTTGTTCTTCTGATGCTTCCGGTGGTTTATATTCTTAAAAAGAAAAAAAGTAATAGTGCTGCCAAAAAAGCGTTTATAGTTAACTTGTGTTCATTTTTTGCAGTACTGGCTCTGGCAGTTATATTCCCGGTTGGCGGATTTGTAAATGCGGAGGTTGTTGAGGCTGTAAGCGATTCAATAGGAAATGCCGGTATCGGATATCTTGCAGCAGCCCTTTCTGTAGGTCTGGGTTCAATAGGCTGCGGTATTGCCGTAGGCTCTGCGGCTCCGGCAGCAATCGGAGCAGTTGCTGAAGAACCTAAATCATTCTCTAAAGCTCTTATTTTCGTAGCTCTCGGTGAAGGTGTTGCTCTTTACGGATTCCTTATTTCATTTATGATACTGAACGCTCTCTGATGTGCATAAGGTTGAATGGTATGAAATTTTATTTGATAAGCGATAATATTGATACCCAGATGGGAATGAGACTGGCAGGTATAAACGGCGTTGTTGTTCATGAACCGGATGAAGTGAAAAATGAACTTGAAAAAGCCGTAAATGATAAGGACGTAGCAATTATACTAATGACTGAAAAGCTTGTGAAACTCTGCGAAGATCTGGTATATGACATAAAGCTTAATTATAAATCACCGCTTATTGTTGAAATTCCGGACAGGCATGCAACATCGCAGATAACTGAAACTATTAACAGATATGTAAGTGATGCAATAGGGCTTAAGCTTTAAGACGGAGGTGCTTAAATGGACGAATTACAGGCTGAAAAGCTTGACAGATTTATGAATTCTGTAAATATGGAAGTGGATGAAAAGATAAACACTATTATTGCAGATGCACAGACTGAAAAAAAACGCAGAATTGACAAGGCTGAAGATGAAGCACTGATGGAAGCATATAATCAGATCCAGAAGGCTGTAAAAGAGACTGAAACCGGATACCGCCGGGAATTTGCTCTCAGACAGCAGCAGCTTCGTATGAATGAGCTGAAATACCGGGATACACTTACAGATCGTATATTTGAAGCTGTAAGAATGAAAATTAACTTTTTTGTTTCATCTGATAAATATAAAGAGTATATATTATCTCTGGCAAGTGATAACGGTATTGACAGTAATTCTGTTATAATGATATCTCAAAAGGATTCAGACTATAAAGAGATACTGGAACAGTCTGCCGGATGCAGGGTGGAGGTTGATCCTGATATTGAAATCGGCGGAATTTCAATTGTAAATACTGAAAAAGGGATAGTTATTGACAAAACCCTTGACAGTGCTATTGAGGAACAAAGAAAAAATTTCAGCAGTAAATACAGTTTCAGAAAAGATATTAACAGCTGATAAGAGGAGTGAACGGAATTGAATACAATATATTCTGTAAACGGACCTGTTGTAAAGGTAAAAAATACAAAGGATTTCTCCATGCTGGAAATGGTATATGTGGGAAACAAGCGTCTTATCGGCGAAGTTATAGGCATAACTGAAGAATTTACAACTATACAGGTTTATGAAGTGACAACAGGACTTAAAGTCGGTGAGCCGGTATTTAATACAAATGCTCCTATGAGCGTTACTTTAGGTCCGGGAATTATTTCAAATATTTTTGACGGTATTGAACGCCCTTTAAAAGCCATTGAAAAGGTTTCGGGTGCGTTTATAAACGAGGGCATTAATGTTCCGGCAATTGATGAGGAAAAGCTTTATGATGTAACTGTTGAAGTTACAGTGGGAACTGAACTCAAAGGCGGGGATATATATGCATCCTGTCCGGAAACTCAGGTTATAAGGCATTACTGTATGCTGTCACCTGTTCTTTGCGGAAAGGTTGTCTGGACTGCTGAAAACGGAAGTTACCGTGTAAATGATACTGTCTGCAAAATCGAAGATAAAAAGGGAAGAATTCATGAACTGACACTTTGCCAGAAATGGCCTATACGTCAGCCCAGACCAGTTTCTGAAAGACTTATGATTTCACGTCCGCTTATTACCGGACAGAGAATTATTGATACTATTCTGCCGATTGCAAAGGGCGGTACGGCTGCCATTCCGGGGGGATTCGGAACAGGTAAGACTATGACTCAGCATCAGCTTGCAAAATGGTGCGATGCCGATATAATCGTATATATAGGATGCGGCGAAAGAGGCAATGAAATGACTCAGGTGCTGGAGGAGTTTTCAGAGCTTACTGACCCTAAAACAAACCGTCCGCTGACAGACAGAACAGTGCTTATCGCAAATACCTCAAATATGCCTGTTGCTGCAAGAGAAGCGTCTATTTATACCGGTATCACTCTGGCAGAGTATTACAGAGATATGGGCTATCACATAGCTATTATGGCAGATTCTACTTCCAGATGGGCAGAAGCTTTAAGAGAAATCTCCGGACGTCTTGAAGAAATGCCGGCAGAGGAAGGATTCCCTGCATATCTGCCGTCACGTCTTTCGGAGTTTTACGAGAGATCAGGGTATATGAAAACTCTTTGCGGCAGAGAGGGTTCTGTCACTATAATTGGTGCAGTTTCTCCTCAGGGTTCAGATTTCTCAGAGCCTGTAACCCAGAATACAAAGCGTTTTGTACGATGCTTCTGGGCACTTGACAAATCTCTGGCGTACGCCAGACATTATCCGGCTATTAACTGGACTACAAGCTACAGTGAGTATATTGAAGATCTGACGGATTTTTATAACAGGGAAGCAGGTCCGGAATTTTTGCAGATGCGTCAGGAGGTTTCCAATATTCTTATTGAGGAAAATCAGCTTATGGAAATTGTAAAGCTTATCGGTGCAGATGTTCTTCCGGACGAGCAGAAGCTTATTATTGAGCTTGCCAGAGTTGTAAGAGTAGGATTTTTGCAGCAGAATGCATATCATAAGGATGATACTTATGTCCCTCTTGAAAAGCAGAAGCTTATGATGGATATGATTCTTGTTTTGTACAAAGAAGCAAGAAAGGCTCTGGCTGCCGGAGTTTCTATGAGCGAAATTACCGGAACGGGACTTATGGAAAAGGTCATAAAAATCAAATATGATATACCAAATGATAAACCTGAAATGTTTGAAGAATACAGAGAAGAAATTATTGATGTGTTTGGCAGACTTGTAAGTCAGGCAGGTGAAAGGAGAGCTGTATGAGCAGTATTCAGTATCTCGGACTCAGCGAAATCAACGGACCTCTGATCGCTCTGGATCATGTAAAGAATGTCGGATATGATGAGGTGGCACATATACGCTTAAGCGACGGCTCTGAGAGAGTCGGCAGAATCGTTGAAATATCAGGCGAAAGAGCAGTTCTTCAGGTCTTTGAGGGTACTAAGGGACTTTCACTTACAAATACCAGAACAAAATTTACCGGAAAACCTATGGAGCTTGCATTGTCAGAGGAAATGCTGGGGCGTGTTTTCAGCGGTTCAGGAAAGCCTATAGATGGTCTGGGAGATATTTATCCTGAAAAATTTGCAGATATAAACGGAAAGCCGCTGAATCCGGTTTCCAGAACGTACCCCAGAAACTATATCAGAACCGGTATTTCTTCCATAGACTGTCTTATGACTCTTATCAGGGGACAGAAGCTGCCTATTTTTTCAGGTTCCGGACTTTCACACAACAAGCTTGCAGTACAGATAGTACGTCAGGCTAAGATTGCCGATGAAAGCGGTCAGGATTTTGCTGTTGTTTTCGGGGCAATGGGTGTAAAAAATGATGTGGCGGATTATTTTAAGAAAAGCTTTGCTGAAAGCGGAGTACAGCAGAAGGTCGTTATGTTCATGAACATGTCAAATGACCCGATTATTGAAAGAATTCTGACTCCGAGGTGCGCTCTTACTGCTGCTGAATATCTTGCGTTTGAAAAGAATATGCATATACTCGTTATTCTTACGGATATTACTTCATATTGCGAAGCTCTCCGTGAATTCTCTTCATCAAAGGGAGAAATTCCCGGACGTAAGGGATATCCGGGATATCTGTATTCTGATCTGGCGTCCCTTTATGAGAGAGCAGGTATTGCTGAAGGCTCAACCGGAAGTGTTACTCAGATTCCTATTCTGACGATGCCAAACGATGATATAACTCATCCTATTCCGGATCTGACAGGATATATAACTGAAGGACAGATCGTTCTGGACAGAAGTCTTGATCAGACTGGTATTTATCCTCCGATTGCTGTTTTGCCGTCTCTTTCAAGACTTATGAAGGACGGTATAGGCGAAGGGTATACAAGATATGACCATTCAGCTGTGGCAAATCAGCTGTTTGCGGCTTATGCAAAGGTTCAGGATGCACGTTCGCTGTCATCGGTAATCGGTGAAGAGGAACTTTCAGATGTTGACAGACAGTATATGAAATTCGGAGTTGAGTTTGAAAAACATTTTATATCTCAGGGATTTAATGAAGAACGTACTATTGAAGAAACACTTGATCTGGGCTGGGCATTGCTTTCATTGCTTCCGGAAAGTGAACTGGACAGAATTGATGAAGAACTTCTGAAAAAGTATTATAATCCTGAAAGAGCAAAGGAATTACTGGAATTATAAGAACAGGTTCAGGAGGTAAAAAATGGATTGCATACCAGTTATACTCGGAATTATTGCTGCCGTTTTAGGAGTTTATATGACCGTTAATCCGGAAAAATGCATAAGAAAAAATGCTGAAAATGATCCGGACGCAGCAGGGAGTATCAGAAAGGGCGGTATAATTATACTTGTCTGCGGAATTATAATGATTGCTGTGGGAATTATTCGTATAGTTGTATTGAAATAATTACGGCGGAGGTTTGGCAGATGGCGGAACAGGTTTTCCCTACCAAGGGTAATTTGATTAAGGCAAGAAAAACTCTTGCACTTTGCCGGCTGGGCTATGATCTGATGGACAGAAAACGAAATATTCTTATCAGAGAAATGATGCAGCTTATGGATAAGGCAAAATCTTTGAGAGGCTCCATTGAAGATACTTATAAAGAAGCTTATGCGGCTTTGCAGGATGCAAATATTACGCTTGGAGTTATTGATAAGATCGCTCAGAGCGTACCGGTTGAAAACGGGATTTCTGTAACCTACAGAAGTGTAATGGGAGTTGATATTCCCAGTGTTACACTGACAAGAAAAAAGACAATTGTGCCTTATGGATTTTATGCAACTAACTCACAGCTTGACAAGGCATATGTATCGTTCTCAAAGGTAAAGGATATGACGGTTGTGCTTGCCGAGGTAGAAAACAGTATATACCGTCTGGCGACTGCTATAAAGAAAGCTCAGCGGCGTGCAAATGCATTGCAGAATATATTGATTCCCAGATATGAGGAAATGGTAAAATATATTATTGAGAATCTTGAGGAAAAGGAACGTGAGGAGTTTTCACGTCTTAAGGTTATAAAATCATATAAAATAAGGAATAAAAAATAAATTCCGCTTATATTTTAAACGGCATAAGAAACTTCATAAAAAACTAATATTATGTTAAATAAGGAGATGCCCTCACTTACAGGACATCTCCTTGTTTTTTTAATTCTCAGAAAGAAAATTTAATATGTATGGCTTAAGATTTTGCGGTGATATTGACTCGCTTTTTAAATTATCAAAAATTTTTAAAGCTATGTTTAAATCAGTGGCAACATTTTTAACTGTGACAACTTCATCTGGTACGGCAGATGATATGCTGAGTGATTCAGCAGTTATTCCGTCAATGGTTTCCATTTCAGAAGATATAAAATATATTTTCTGACCATCGTTGGAAATGCATGTTTTGATTAAGGTGTAATCTGAACTTTTCATAGTAACGTCTCCTTTAATATGATATGTATATTATATCATAAAATTCGACAAAGAAACGGCACAGTTATCGCAAAATTCGTCATAAAATGTCGAAAACGGTGCTGATTTAAAAATTATCAAACTGTTCACTTATTTTTTTTATTGAAATTTTTCCGCAGGTTGTATCAATAAGCTTTTTGCAAAGTGAATCATAAGCGTCAGACTTTACATTTACTGTAAGCTGTACGCTTGTACCAAAATCCTGATTTATAAGCTTTACTTCAAATTCCGGAAGAATATAATTTACTTTTCCGTATAATTCATAATCCATTTCAAGCAATGCAGTAATACAATAATGCATATTCAGAATTTCAGCGGCATCAACAGCGATTGAAGCACAATGTGAATAAGCACGGACCAGTCCGCCGCCGCCAAGGAGAATACCGCCGAAATATCTTGTTACCACACAGCATATATCCGTAAGATTATTTTTTTGCAGGACATCTAAAACAGGTACGCCAGCAGTACCCTGAGGTTCGCCGTCGTCAGAATACCTTGTAATATTGTCATCTCTTAGAATATAAGCATAAACATTATGCTTAGCTTTTCTGTGTTCAGCTTTTATTCTGTTGATAAATTCCACAGCCTGTTCGTTAGTGGAAACCGGTGAAATATAACCTATAAATTCAGAACGCTTTTCAATGAAAGACGCTTTAACTGGGGATTTTATGGTTGTATAATTCATATTTAAACTCCGAAAATGTAAAAAGGACGACCTTACGCCGTCCTGAATTTTTACTTATCCATATTGAAACGCTTTTTAAATCTGTCAACACGTCCGCCTGTATCAACAAGCTTCTGTTTGCCTGTATAGAACGGATGGCACTTGGAACAGATTTCAACCTTGATGTCCTTCTTTGTAGAACGAGTTTCAATTACATTACCGCAATGGCATGTGATTGTAGTTTTTTCAAACTGCGGATGGATTCCTTCCTTCATGATTGTCACCTCTTTCAATTTAACAATTATGATTAACACAGCAGCCCATCAGTTACGTTAGACAGTAGTGCTATTGATAATTCACTAACATTGTTCATTATATCATATATCGCAATAAAAATCAAGCATTTTTTAAATTTTTTTGTATTTTTTCCCCTGCCAGCTGTCAAGCTCTGCCTGACGCTTGTCAATGCCGCCCAGAACTGATATTTTGTCGCTGCTCCAGAGAGGTGCTATAAGCTTTCGTTTGTCCCCGTCCCCGGTTATTCTTTCAATTACTGTTTCCTGCGGAATATATTCCAGCTGTTTTACAGTAAGATTTATATATTGCTCTTTTGACATTGCCGGAAACATTCCGTCATTATATAATTTTGCCAGAGGTGTTCCGGAAATAACATGAAGAAGCTGGATTTTTAAAGCATCCGGTTCCAGCTTCCCTGCCTGTATGGCAGTCTCAAGCATCATATCTTCACTTTCTCCGGGAAGTCCGTTTATAATATGAATGCATGTTCTTATATTTCTTTTTTTAAGCTCAGAGTATCCTTTTAAGAATATGTCATGGGAATATCCACGGTTTATAAATGTCAGAGTCTTTTCATGTACTGTCTGCATTCCAAGCTCCACAGTAAGATAGGTTTTATGAGAAAGTTCTTCAAGGTAATCCAGAATATCTGACGGAAGACAGTCAGCACGTGTTCCTATTGATATCCCGATTATTCCGGGATAATCAATAACAGGATCATAAATCTTTTTCAGGGTGTAAGCATCGGAATATGTATTTGTATTTGCCTGAAAATAGGCAATTGCACTTGCTTCAGGATATTTCTGATGAATTCTTTTAAGCTCTGAATCAAGCTGTGATTTAACTGAAATTTCAGGAGATGCAGTAAAATAACCGCTTCCGCTGTCACAGAATATGCATCCGCCGAAGCCTTTGCTGCCGTCCTTATTCGGGCAGGAAAAGCCGGCGTCAATAACAGCCTTGTAAACCTTCTGACGGAACATTTTCTTGTTGTGATATGCCAGCGTATGGTAACGCTTGTTGTCGCATGTATATTTAAACATTTTTTTACATTCTCCTTACAATTCATAAATTGTTAATAAAAAATACAAAATATTTAGCGTTTATTATGATAACATTATTTTTGGAGGTGTTTAGATGCTTATATATAAAAAATTTTTCCAGCTTGCTGATTCAAGGAATCTTGATATTGAACAACTCCGGAAAATGTTTACTCCCAGAACAGTTTACAGACTGGAAAACAGTTCGGAAATTTCAGCATATACCATAAATAAGATTTGCAGTGAGCTTGAATGTCAGCCCGGTGATTTCATGGAATATGTCAGCGATGAACCGGATAAGTAAAACGGCGTATCTGCCCGGTAATTTCTTAACATTATACTTCTTTGCAGCATATAATATGATACAGCCATCGGATACAGATCCGCTGTGATTTTGCTGTAAAGGAGTATTGATTTTATGCCTAAAGTTTTTTTAAGTCCGTCCACTCAGGAATGGAATGAATATGTTACCGGCGGAAATGAAGAACAGTATATGAATCTTCTTGCCGATAAAATGGAACCATACCTGAGATCGAGCGGTATAACATATGTAAGAAATGATCCTGACAAAAATGTTGTTGGTGCTATAAGGGATTCAAATGCCGCATATTATGATGTTCATCTGGCACTTCATTCAAATGCGGCTCCTGAGCATCTGGCAGGGCAGCTCAGAGGTATTGATATTTATTTTTCACCGGGCAGTTTTGACAGTGAGCGACTTGCTACAATTATAGCCAATAATCTTAAGAACATTTATCCGCTTCCTGACAAAAGCCGTGCGGTACCTACAACAAGTCTGGGAGAAGTAACCCAGACCAGGGCGACAGCAGTTTTATGCGAGCTTGGATATCATGACAATATTGAAGATGTAACATGGCTTAAGAACAATCTTGGAGCGATTGCCAAAAATCTTGTTCAGTCTTTGTGCGATTATTTTGGAATACCATTTGTAGATGCCGGACCTGTTATGCAGGGAGTGGTTGCAGCAGGCGGATCCAATCTCAATATCAGAGATTACCCGTCATCAGGCGGAAGGATCATAGGATCTATTCCGGACGGTGCCAGAGTTACAATTTACGGAGATGTAGGAAACGGATGGTATGTTGTAAATTATAATGGACAAACAGGATATGCAAGCAGTGATTTTATAGTTGCAGGTTAAATAAATGCCGCCGTTTTATTTTACGGCGGCTGATTTAATTGGAACAATTATTATAATTCTACAGTAACTATAAATCCGTCAACATTGTTTCCGGAAATAGTATATGTTTTGTCGGAAGGAACAGGAATATCCGTGTTTGCTGAAGGGTCAGCAGCAACATAGTATATTTCGTAGTTTTTTTCTGCTGCGTTGACTTTCAGGTGCTCTCCGTCAAAGGAATGGTTTTTAAGTTCATCAATATATTCTTCCAGACAAAGGTCATTCTGGCTGATATATACTGCATGAGGAATGCCGACATAGCGGAACTGATAGCTTTTTGATTCAACCCCTGTTTTGTCTTCCTTGCCTTCCGGATAACGAAGAATGAATCCGTAGTTTGCACAGTTTTCAGAGATCCAGGAGTAAGGTTCTTCAGCAGTATAATAATAAGACGAATCATTTTCAGGGAATATGCCAAGATCCATGCTCAGACCGGTATGGTATTCGGAATATCCGCCCTTGATGTTTGATGTACCGGAGTTGTAGATGTCATCCTGATATTCTTTTGTGCGGTATCCGGAAACCACCATAATATCCGTATTGCCGGTTTTTGCGTAAAAAGCTTCCATCATTGAATTAAGAGCGTTTATAGCAACAGATGAAAGACTTGTTTCATAGTCATTGATCTGATAGGTATCATTCATTAATTCATATATCGGAGTTATGGTATTTTCCTCATCGCTTACCGGGAATGTATATTCATGATCAGAGTTTACAAGTATCAGATCACCTTTATAGACATCATTAGGAAGAGCGCTGACTGTTGAATAATTCTCCAGCGAGTCAACAGAGGATTCATCTGACGTACTGTCTTCAGATTCAGGATTTTCATTTTTGTTTTCCGTAGGTATTATAGATGATGTTTCTCCGGAATTTTTGTTATCATCTTTACCGCATGATTTACAGCATGAAACAAGCAGAATTATAAGAACAATAAAAATGGCTGCCACGCCGATAATACGGTCATATCTTACCCTTGATTTTCTTTTTCTGTAGGTACTCATTATAAAATAAATTCCTTTCTGATAGGTTTTATACTCTATATAATATCATATTTCTGAGAAAATGTAAATAAAAATAAGGTGAAAGAGCAATAAAAAAATAAAAAAACATAGAAAAAAGAAAATATGATTATAAATAATCCGGTAAAGAACGTAGAAAAATTGTGCAAAACAAACAAATTCAAAATTAGCTCTTGACAATTTTATTTTTTCGTTGTATCATGTATACATAAACTTAATACCAATTAATTTTGAAACAATGGCGTTTCAGCAGGTTGATTTATATTTTCATTACTGCTGAAGCGCTTTTATTATTTAAAGGAGGATTTTTCTTATGTCAGAAGTTCAGACAGTAGCAGATTATTTTGGTTGTAATGTTTTCAGTGATAAGGTGATGAGAGACAGACTGCCGAAAAATGTTTATAAATCTGTTATGAAAACAAAGAAATTCGGTACTGCCCTTGACGGCGATGTTGCAGATGTTGTTGCAAATGCAATGAAGGACTGGGCTATTGAAAAAGGTGCAACACATTATACACACTGGTTCCAGCCTATGACTGGTATTACAGCTGAAAAGCATGATGCTTTTATTACTCCTACAGATGACGGCAGCGTAATCCTGGAATTTTCAGGCAAGGAGCTTGTAAAGGGTGAGCCTGACGCATCATCTTTCCCGTCCGGCGGACTGAGAGCTACATTTGAGGCAAGAGGATATACAGCATGGGATCCTACATCAAATGCATTTGTTAAGGACAGTACATTATACATACCTACAGCATTCTGTTCATATACAGGTGAAATTCTGGATAAGAAAACTCCGCTTCTCCGTTCAATGGAGGTTGTAAATGAACAGGCACTGAGAATTTTAAGACTGTTCGGAAATACAACAGCAACAAGAGTTACAACTACAGTAGGTCCTGAACAGGAATATTTCCTTGTTGACAAGAAGTATTATGATCAGAGAAAAGACCTGATGCTTACAGGAAGAACATTGTTTGGTGCAATGGCTCCAAAGGGACAGGAACTTGAAGATCATTATTTTGGTAATATCAAGCAGAGAGTATCCGACTTTATGAAGGATCTGGACAGCGAACTCTGGAAGCTTGGTATTTATGCAAAAACAAAGCATAACGAAGTTGCGCCGGCACAGCATGAGCTTGCACCGGTATTTACAACATCAAATATTGCAGCTGACCACAATCAGCTTACAATGGAGATCATGAAGAAGGTTGCTTTAAAGCACGGTCTGGTTTGCCTGCTGCATGAAAAGCCGTTTGCAGGTGTTAACGGTTCAGGTAAGCACAATAACTGGTCAATTTCCGCAAATGACGGTCAGAACCTTCTTGATCCGGGCGATACTCCGATGGAGAATATGCAGTTTATCACATTCCTGTGTGCTATTATCAAGGCAGTTGATGAATATGCTCCGCTTCTGAGAATTTCTGCTGCTTCAGCCGGAAATGACCACAGACTGGGTGCTAACGAAGCTCCTCCGGCAGTTATCTCAATGTTTATTGGTGATGAACTTCAGGGAGTTCTGGACGCTATTGAAAACGGTACTCCGGTTACTGAAAATTCTGATAAGATTTTTGAAATCGGTGTTGACGCTCTGCCTAACTTCCCGAAGGATGCTACAGACAGAAACAGAACTTCTCCGTTTGCATTTACCGGAAACAAGTTTGAATTCAGAATGCTGGGTTCTGCTGATTCAATTTCCTGTACAAATGTTATTATGAATACTATCGTTGCACAGGTTCTCAGTGAATTTGCTGACGAGCTTGAAAAGGCTGACGATTTCAAGTCTGCTCTTAAGAAGCTGCTTGTAAAGACAATCAAGGAACACAAGAGAGTTATCTTCAACGGCAACGGCTATTCTGATGAATGGCTTGAAGAAGCTAAAAGAAGAGGACTGCCGAACCTTGTTTCAACTGTTGATGCTCTTCCTCATTATACAGATGAAAAGTATATTAAAATGTTTGAAAAGTTCAAAATTTATACCAAGGCTGAAATTGTTTCCAGACAGGAAATCCTTCTTGATAATTACAGCAAGGTTATTAACATTGAAGCTCTTACAATGCTTGACATGGCAAAGAAGCTTATTGCTCCTGCTGCACTTGAATATACAAAATTTGTAAGTGATGCAGTTGTTACAAAGAAAAATGCTGGTATTGACAGTTCACTTGAAGAAGAACTTGCAAATAAGCTTACATCTCTGACATCTTCTGTTTATGCTGCAATTGATACTCTTGATGCTAAGAGAATTGCTTCCAAGGATCATGAAGAAAGTGTTGAATCCCTTGCAAGATACTACAGAGAAGAAGTATTCTCAGCTATGCAGAGTCTCCGTGCAGTAGCAGATGAACTGGAAATGAATGTTCCTGCTAAGTACTGGCCAATTCCTACTTATACAGATCTTCTGTTTACAGTCTGATAATAACGACCCCCAAATTATATCTCTATATATTTTTTAAGACGGATGTTTGTCATCCGTCTTTTTTTACTTTATATAAGCTTTTGTCAATTAGTCAAGGAGCATTTCAAAAGCTTCTGCTGCATGTTTGTTATATTCTTCGTAGTTGACATTCATAGCTTTTACCTTACCGTTTACAAAATCTTTCATGCCGTTATATATAGCTTCCGGTGTAGGGTCGGTCATATAACCGCCGTGAGAACTCATAAACCCGTAAGGACCGCATACGTTGGTTGAGATAACAGGAATTCCCAGAGTATCAGCTTCGAGAATGGTAAGTCCTAATCCCTCATATCTGGATGAGAGTATGAATAAATCGCATTTTTTCAATACGGGCATAGGATTGCTCATGGATTTTATTATAATAATATTTGATGAAGCAGATGACATTTTTGCCTGTTGTAATGTTTCACTGTATAGTTCACCGTATCCGCCGATAATTATCAGAAATGCATTTTTGTTTTCTTCATAAAATTTCTCAAAGGCACTGATTAAAATATCATGTCCTTTTTCAGCCGAAAAACGACCGATGTTTATAATTTTCAGACTGCTGCTGTTGAGAATATTTTCAAGTTCCCCGACGGAAATATCAGACTGCGTACTGTCATCAAATGTAACCGGAAGTTCTGACCTTGCCATAACAGTTTTGTATGAATGGCAGTTTGGTACAACGGATATTCTGCAGCCGTCACCGCCTGTTTCTTTTACCGATTCGATAAGGTCACAGGTTACCGGTACAACATGACTATAACTCTGATAAGCTGCTCTGAGGGAATTCCTATGCTGAATATTTTTATTTTTAAGCTCATTGACCATATTGTTGTGAACGAAAATGGAAGTACTGCAATTGAAATACTTAAAAAGATGAATCATGTTTTTGCCGTAGCCTTCAAACTGTACCACAGAATTAAAACCAATTCCGCTGAAAAATCTTTTGATTTCTCTGCTATATAGTCTGTCCATGTATCTGGAAGTGAATTTATTTTCACAATTGAATATGAAGTACAGCATAAGTGCTATACCTTCAAAAACAGTATACTGTATTTTGGTGGGCATTGGCAGAATTCTTATTGTATCAGGGATTTTTGCAGCTCTTAAGGGTTCGGATTTTACTGATGATTCTACAAATGTAACGTAATACCTGCGTTTTTGAGTATCAATATTGTCAAAGAGATTCAGAAGGGAAGTGGTTATTCCGTTTTGAATAAGATTTCCGCTGTAGAAAAGTACATTTTCTTTTGACGTGTCAGAGATTTTTTCAGTACTGCACGACTTTTGATTTTTCAGAACATGTTCAAGTATTTTTTCAGCGGCATCAGGACAGTCATAAGTACAGAAATAACGTCGGAAATTACTGTCATCATAATTTTTTGGCAGATTCATTTCGCTGTATAATTCAGAAATATTATGCGTTTTGGGAAAGGGAAGGGAATCCATAGAAACATAAATTCCCCTTTCGGACAAGTAATCCTTTTCATCATATACGAACAAAATAATTTTCCTGCCTGTATTTGCAAAATCATAGAACACGCTTGAATAATCAGTTATGAGAACATCAGCACAGTTTAAAACTTCATAGCTTTCATACTGACCGGGCATAGGAATAATATGTTTATAAGATGAGCAGTCGAAATCCGAATTCACAAACGGGTGAAGCTTTACCATAAGGAGCTGATTGTCTGTCATTTTCCGGTCAAGCTCCTCCAGAAATCCGGACAATATATTTATCTGCTCTGTTTTCTGACGTGCAGTAAGACTTCCTCTCCATGTAGGCATGTACGCAAAAAGCTGTTTGTCTGAAAATCCTAGTTTTTCTTTCATAGCCTTTGCTTTTTCCGGATGGAAAAAGATACTGTTTCTAGGTATTCCGGTATTAAGAACAGTGCCTTTGAATACACCGTCAAGCATATACGCAGAAATCATTTTTTCTTTCATATATTCATTAGGATATATCAGGTAATCGGAAATAAGAAAATTTCTTTCAATATTGCCCATGGAGTATATTTCTGACGGAACATCACGTCCCATTTTTTTAAGCGGAGTCCCATGCCATGTATTTGTAATAATCTGTCCGTCTTTTTTAATGTATCTGGGTGTGAATGAAGTATCAGTAAAAAGATATTTTGCCTGTGCAAGAGCCTTGAAATATGCGGTACTTTTAGGAGATACCAGGCGGATATTGTTTATATCGTAACGCTTAAGCAGTGATGCAATGCGGTTTCGTTTGTCCGGACGGCAGGTGAGATAGATTTTATATTCGTCTTTGTAATTTTTCCGGACACATTCAAGCAGTCTGAAAATATTTCCGGCAAGATCGGCACCGTGTTTTGACTCAAAAAGAACAGCATTATTTTCAAGGGGCAGTTTATAATATTTTTTTATATAGTATGTCTGAAGTACTGAAGATGCCGCCGCTGAAATAAGATATTTAATATTAATAATCTGTCACCTCTGTTATATATTTGCTTACAAGATGGAAATTTTTTATATCGACCAAAGCATCAATAAAAGTTCCGTCCGGAGTATATTGTTCAGAATAAACCTTTCCGTTTGTCCGGATTATGTTTATGAGATTTGTTTCACTGTATGGTATAAGAAATTTCTTTCTGACCGAAGTTTCAGGAAGATTTTGTGCAATACACTGCAAAAGCTCTGTAAATCCCCGTTTTTCTCTGGCTGAAATAATTGCAGTTTTGCTGTCATGAGGAATATTTTCCGGATTCACGGCAAGATCAGCTTTATTGAATACTTTTATTCTGGGGATATTTTCACAGCCCAGTTCGTTTAAGAGTGCGTCAGCAACCTCAGCCTGTTTCAGACCGTCATCAGTACTGATATCAATTACGTTTAAAATTATATCTGCACAGGCGGCTTCTTCAAGAGTACTTTTAAAAGCTTCAATAAGCTGGTGCGGAAGACGCCTTATCAGTCCGACAGTATCAATAAGCATTACACTTCTTCCGTCGGGCAGTGCAAGCATTCGTGAAGTAGTATCCAGAGTAGCAAAAAGTTTATTTTCAGCCAGTACTCCTGCATCGGTGAGGGCATTCAGAAGTGTAGATTTTCCGACATTGGTATATCCTACTATGGCAGCAGTAAGAACCCCGTCTTTTTTTCTTCTTGCACGGTGAAAATCACGTCTTTTTTCAAGCTTTTTAAGCTCTGACTCCAAAGTTTCAATACGTCTTCTTATGTGTCTTTTATCAGTTTCCAGCTTTGATTCCCCCGGACCTCTTGTACCGATTCCGCCTCCCAGACGGGACATTTCAATACCTTTTCCGGCAAGGTGAGCAAGACGGTATTTGTTCTGGGCAAGTTCAACCTGAATTCGTCCTTCACGGCTTATAGCACGCTGAGCAAAAATATCCAGAATAAGAGTAGTACGGTCAATAACCTGAATACCGAGAATATCTTCAATATTTTTTGTCTGATTAGCGGTCAGTTCATGGTCAAAAATCGCAATATCAATATAAAGCGGTTTTATTGACTCTGCAATTTCTGTAAGGCGTCCCCGTCCGATACATGCGGCACTGTCATAATTCTGACGCTTCTGAATCACATCGGCAACAGCTTTGACTCCGGCAGTTTTTGAAAGCTCGTAAAGCTCTGACATAGAAAGTGCCGAATCGAATTCACCGGTATCAACGCCTATAAGAATTGCTTTAGGTGTATGCGTCTGCTGAGAAATAATGTCCATATAACTCCTCCGATCTTTATTGTGTTTATTATAGCATAAAAAGATTATTAAATCCATATTAATTCATGAAAAAAGTTTTTAATTTAAAGTTTTGGTCAGGCTTTTTCAAGACTTGCGGCTTACAAAGTATGAAAGCCTGCCCTCAGTAAGTAAGGCAGGCTCATAATTTTATTTTTTCACAGCAATTTTCTTTCTCATATCAGCAAGGCGGTTTAATGCCTCATTTAATGTTTCGTTTTTCTTTGCAAAGTGTACACGAACATATCTGTTTTCAGGCTCTTTGAAAAAGCTGGAGCCGGGAACTGCCCCTACTCCCACGTCTCTTGCCAGAACCTCACAGAACTCCAGGTCACTGTCATAACCAAATTCAGAAATATCAAGCAGGATATAATATGCACCCTGAGGAACAGTATGGGGAATGTCCAGTGTGTCAAGACCGTCAAGAAACAGCTTGCGTTTTTCAGAGTATTTCTTCTGCAGATTGGCATAATAGTCATCACCGAAATTCAGTCCTGTGACAGCTGCTTCCTGAAGAGGTGCTGCTGCTCCTACTGTAAGGAAATCATGGACTTTTTTCACAGTGTCAATAATTACCGGCGGAGCAATTACATATCCCAGTCTCCAGCCTGTGACAGAATAAGTCTTGGAAAGGGAACTGCATGAAATAGTACGTTCCCACATATTCGGAAGACCTGCAAAATACACGTGCTTAAAAGGCTCATATACAATATGCTCATAGACCTCGTCAGTAATAACAAATGTATCATATTTTTCTGCCAGATCTGCAATTATTTTCAGCTCATCATAAGTGAAAACCTTTCCGCAGGGATTTGACGGATTGCAGAGTATAATTGCTTTTGGATTCTGCCTGAATGCAGCTTCCAAAGCGTCAGTATCAAAAGAAAATTCCGGAGGTATAAGGGGAACATATATCGGTTCTGCCCCTGACAGGATAGTATCAGCACCGTAATTTTCATAAAACGGAGAAAATACTATTACCTTGTCTCCCGGGTTTGTTACTGACATCATTGCTGCCATCATAGCCTCTGTACTGCCGCAGGTCACAACAATTTCACTGTCGGGATCAATTTTTCTTCCCATAAAGTGTGACTGCTTTGCAGCTAATGCTTCACGGAAATTCTGGGCACCCCATGTAATGGAATACTGATGAAAATCCTCTTTAGTAACTTCTGCAAGTCGTGAGAGAATTTCCTTCGGAGGGTCAAAGTCCGGGAATCCCTGTGAAAGATTGACCGCGCCGTATTTATTTGATATTCTTGTCATTCTTCGTATAACCGAGTCTGTAAATCCTGCTGTTCTTTTGCTGAGTTCTTTCATAATAAGAATATCCTTTCACTTATTTATCATATTTAAAAAGTTTAAAAAATTATAATATTCGATTTTTCGGCGTACCTTTTCAGAAAGCCGCATATTGCCAAGCTTTAATAATTCTTCATTGGGATTCCACATAGGGAAGTCACTTCCGAAAAAGAAATTATCAGTACCGAATTTTTCAATCATCTTTTTCAGCTCGTAATCTGAAATAAAGCTGAGTGTACTTGAAATATCAAAATACAGCCGATGGCTTACAGGAAGAATGTCATACGCTTCCTGCCAGTGCATGTATCCGCCCATGTGTGCAGCTATTACAATAAGTTCCGGTATTTTGTCAAGGACATTTTTCAGTCTGGAAACGGCAGAATAATCAAGTTTTTTATCTCCCATATGGAAAATAACAGGCAAATTATTGTCTGCTGCTTCTTTATATATCGGCAGCATTTTCGGATCATCAATATCAAACTGCTGAAAATCAGAATGAAATTTAATGCCTTTTAATCCTGATGATTGTATTCTCCTGATTTCAGATTTGAAATCATCATTATCCCTGTGAAGTGTTCCGAATCCTGTCAGGCTTTTATCCTTTGAGCATATTCCTGCAATAAAATCATTGATGCTTTTTGTCTGTTCCGGTTCTGTTGCCGGAGAAAATATAAGCTGCATTACTATTCTGCGGTCAGTATTCTCAGCATTTTCCCGGACTGCATAAAGTTCTGACAAAGTTCCTTTAGTATACATCGGCAGATCGTAGAATCTGCCGACGGTTTCCATTGCTTTCAGGGCAATTTTATCGGGAAATATATGGGCATGAGCATCAATAACCGGAATAAAATCATATTGTGTAGTTAAGCTTGCGTTCATCTATAATACGTCTTGACTTGTGCTCGGAGCGTGTGTCAAGTCCTCCGTCAGGGTGAACTATTACCTGATATGGCTTTACACCGATTCTTGCCTTGAGAGCTGTGGAAGTTTCTGCTGCAATTTCCTCATCTGTTTTCGGACTGTCAGTATTTCTTTCTACCTCTACTGAATATTTGCAGGTGAAATCCTTTTCAAAAATTCGGATGAGGTATTCGCCTGTGATATCGTCAATCTCACGGATAACTGCTTCAATATCGCTTGGGAATACGTTTACAGCGGAAACAATAAACATGTCATCCTTTCTGCCGCTTATATGAATTCTGCCGTGAGTACGTCCGCATGAGCATGGAGTATTGTCAATCCAGCCGATATCACCTGAACGGAAACGTATCATAGGTCTTGCTTTCTTGCGGAGAGTAGTATATACAAGTTCACCTACAGAGCCTGCCGGAAGAACCTCACCTGTGTGAAGGTCAACAGTTTCTACAAGAATCTGGTCTTCGCAGATATGTAAACCGTCCTTTGCATCACACATTGCAGCGCATGCACCGAATATATCAGACAGACCATAGAAATCGTAAAGCTCTGCACCCCACAGATCCTCAATAGCCTTTCTTGTAGCATCAATGGAACCGCCCAGTTCTCCGGCTACTATTATCTTGCGTATGGACAGATCCTTTTTCGGGTCAATACCGCTTTTCTTTGCCTTTTCACCCAGCTGCCATGCATAGGACGGGCTTGTCCATAAAATAGTAGGCTGATAAGTTTTCAGAATGTAAAGCAGTCTTTCACTTGGAAGTGTTCCGCCCCAGATACATAATGCTCCCAGATTCTGAGCACCGATTACATCAGGTCCGCCTACATAAAGTGAAAAGTTAAGTGCATGCACATATCTGTCATTAGGTCTCATGCCGATCTGCCAGAACCAGCGGCTTTCGGTATCCTGAAATTCATCAAAGTCTTCTTTTGTAAAAGGACTCATTGTAGGAACGCCTGTTGAACCTGTTGATGTGGAAATGAATACGACATCTTCTTCAGGAACGGCACACAGTTCACCTAAAAATGAACCTACACCCTGTGTATCACGTTCTGTCTGTTTGTTGATAAACGGGAATTTAGCAAGGTCAGAAAGTTCATGAATATCCTCAGGCTTTACCCCTGCTTCATCAAATGAACGCTTATAGTAAGGTGCATTTTCGTATGCGAATTTTACCATTTCCTTGAGACGTTCAAGCTGAAGTTCTTCCAGCTTATCTCTGCTCATTGTTTCGATTTCTTCATTCCAGTATTTTTTTTCAGAAACTGAATTGCTCATTTTTTATACCTCCGAATTTTTATAATGGTTTTACCGTTTTGGATTGCTTTTATTTTTCAATATTCCACAGACTGCGGATTTTTTTCCATTTTTCATCTCTGGAACTTGTAATTATTTCAATATCATCATCAGTCAGATGCTTGAATCTGCCCTGTTTTTTCAGATAATCCGAAACACTTGTAAAGTCTTTGGGATTATGGTTTAAAGTAAACTCTCCGTTTTCGTATTCTGCAAGATACCACAGACCGCAGTCAACGATTTCTTTTGCGATTTCCACCGTTTCATCTGCGGGGATTCCCCAGCCGGTAGGGCAGGGGGCAATTACGTGAATATATTTTGTACCCTGAATTTTTGACGCCTTTTCCACCTTGTTCAGAAAATCTGTCATATATCCCACTGTAGCGGTTGCAGCATAGGGAATATCGTGGGCGGCGGCAATTTCAAACATATTTTTCTTAGGTCTTATATTTCCGTGAATGTTTTTTCCTGCCGGAGTAGTTGTTGTTTTCGCACCGAACGGTGTAAGTCCGCTTTTTTGAATACCCGTATTCATATACGCTTCATTATCGTAGCAGATATAAATAATATTGTCATTACGGTCAATTGCTCCTGAAAGTGCCTGAATACCGATATCAGCAGTACCGCCGTCTCCTGCAAAGCCTACTGCTGTAAAGTCAGTTTTTCCTAAAGCTCTTAAGCCTGCCTCCACTCCTGTAAGCATTGATGCTGTTCCGGCAAAAGTTGAAATTATTGCGTTATTGGAAAAGCACAGCTGAGGAAAGTTGAACCCCACTGCTGACATACAGCCTGCCGGAAGGACTGCAACAGCATTCTTTCCCAGTATCTTCAAAGCATTTCTTACTGCCAGACTGCCTCCGCAGCCTGCACACGCCTTGTGTCCGTAAAAATATTCTTCTCCGGGAAGATTTTTTGCTGTTATCATTTACCGTCCACCTCGATTCCGATGAAATTAACGCTTTCTGTACCGCTTTGGAGCTTTTCATAAATATCGAAAATGTCCTCATGGGAAATATTTCGTCCGCCAAGTCCTCCGATAAAATTATAACCGGGGATATGGACGCCATGTTTTTGCAGTGCGGAATTTACGTTTGTATAAACAGTACCCTCGCTGCCGAAAGAGATATCCTTTTCGAGAACTCCTACTGCTTTTGCATTTTTAACTGCATTTGCAATTTCAATATCCGGAAACGGTCTTAAATAGCGGATTCTTAAAACCCCTGCCTTAACTCCGTTCTGGCGAAGCTTGTCTGCTGTTTCACGGCAAAGTCCGGAAATACTTCCAAGAGTAATAATGATATAATCTGCGTCTTCGGTTTTGTATGTGTCAATAAGACCGGTATATTCTCTTCCGAAAATTTCTGCGAAACGCTTTTCAGCCTCCGGAAGAACATTTCTTACTGCAAGCATACCCTGATGCTCCTTGTATTTGAATATGTAATTATGTTCCGGACCTGCGGAAAAAGCAAGATTCTTAGGACTTTCAAGGTCAAGTTTGTTTTCCGTTTCATAGGGGGGAAGAAAATCATCTGCCTGTTCCTGAGTGGGAACATCTACAGTTTCGTATGTATGAGTAAGTACAAAGCCGTCTAAATTCACCATAAACGGTGTTGATACTGCCTTGTTTTCTGCTATATAGTAGCTCATTAATGCAAGGTCAAGACTTTCCTGTGCATTTTCTGCATACGCCTGTATCCAGCCGCTGTCAAGCTGGGAAATACTGTCACGCTGGTCGCCGTAGATGTTCCATGGCAGAGCAGTTGAACGGTTTGCATTCATCATTACAATCGGGAAACGTCCGCCGGAAGCATAATAAAGACATTCAGCCATGTAAAGCAGACCCTGTGAGGAAGTGGCGGTAAATGCCCTTGCTCCTACGGAACTTGCACCGATTGCACAGGAAAGTGCAGAATGTTCTGACTCAACATGAATAAATTCCGATTGCAGGCTGCCGTCCTCCACCATTTCAGAAAGCCGTTCCACTACGATAGTCTGAGGAGTAATGGGATATGCTGAGATAACATGAGGTCTTGCAAGGCGTACGCCATGAGCAAATGCCTCATTGCCCGACAAGAATTTTTTCATCGTTCATCCTCCATTTCAATTGCACCGGTTCTGCATGTTTTAGCACAGATTCCGCAGCCTTTGCAGAAATCATAATCAACAGCGGCTTTTCCGTTCTGCTCATAAATTACCCCGTCCGGACAGTACATATAGCACTGCATGCAGCCCACACATTTTTCAGGCTTTATAACCGGGCGTATGCTTCTCCAGCCGCTGTTGACTGATACAAGATAACCGGCTTCATAGGCTGTGTTTTCGGGGACATCATCAAACCCGAAGATTTTCTTTTCTCTGATATATGGTTTCATCTGGCTGCCTCCTCTGAAGCGTCAAGCACTGCCTGCCTGTTCTTTTCTCTGATTTTTTCGGGCATGTATCTGTCTATAGCATCAATAAGTTCCTTTTGGGAAACAATACCCGATATTGCTGAAACTGCCCCCAGCATTACAGTATTCACTGTGGGAAGACGGAGAGCTTTTGCAGATTTGTTTCCGTCAAATGATATTGTATTTTCATCTGTTGATTCTTTAGAGTTTATAATGATTCTGCCGCCGGGGCTTAGCTGTTCATGAAGGTCTGAGCTGTAAAGGGTTTCGTCAAGGACAACAATATAATCAGCCTTCTGAGTTACACTTCTGTCGGAAACAGGCTTGCTGTCAAGCTTTGTAAATGCTCTTACAGGAGCACCTCTGCGTTCGGGACCGAATGAAGGAAATGCAAGTCCGTGATATCCGTCACCTTTAAGAGTGTATGCCGCACCCAGAAGCTTTGCTGCTGTAAATGCACCCTGACCGCCTCTGCCGAGCCAAATTATTTCTGTCATAAATCCACCGCCTATAATTTTTTATCCAGTTTCTTAGCTGCAAAATCACCTATCCACTGAATCACCTGAACAAGTACCACAAGAATAACAACGCAGGCAATCATTATATCTGTCTGGTATCTCTGATAGCCGTATCGGTAAGCCAGATCTCCAAGACCGCCGCCGCCTACAAGTCCTGCCATAGCGGAAAAGCCAAGTATGGAAATTGCAGTAACTGTAATGTTTTTTACAAGTGACGGCAGAGCTTCGGGTATAAGTATTCCTGTTATAATGGAGAGCTTTTTTGCACCTGATGAAGCAGCTGCTTCTATAACACCCTGACTTACATCTGAAAATGAAGCTTCCGCAAGACGTGCAAAAAATGCAATTGACGCTATGGATAACGGAACAATTACTGCTTCAGAACCGATTTTTGTACCGACGATAAGTTTTGAAAGGGGAAGAAGCAGAATCATAAGTATAAGAAATGGTATCGAACGGATAATATTTAAAATCACACCGGTAATTTTATTTATTGCCGCATTTTTTATAAAAAGAGTATTGGAGGTTGCGTACAGCAGCAGTCCCAGTGCACCGCCGAAAACTATTGCAGCAGCAAGGGATGTAAGAACCATAAAAGCTGTCTGACTGAGTGCTGTCTGTATGTCCGCCCGGAGATCCAGTATATTGTCAAGCACTTAAAATCACCTCTGTTTCATAAGTTTTTTCTGAAAGCGCTTTAATAGTCTGTTCAACGTCAGAGCTTTCACCTGTAATATTGACATAGAGAATACCCAAAGGTTTTGAACCGATATATTCTATTTTTCCGTGAAGAATATTGTATCTTACGTTATAGTCTGATGCAGTCTGGGAAAGCACCGCTTCTGCGGCACGTTCTCCCAGATATGTAATCTTCACAACAGGTCCGGTGATATTTTCCCTGATTTCAGGAGGAATTTCAAAATTCTGCGTATGTGCTATAAGCTGCTTTGTAAATTCATTCTGCGGATTGGTAAATACCTGATATACCTCGCCTGTTTCCACAACAGTACCCTCTGACATTACAGCAGTACGATTGCATATTGATTTTACAACATCAAGCTCATGAGTTATAATAATAATTGTAACGCCAAGCTTTTCATTTACTTCTTTCAGAAGCTCCAGAACTGATGCGGTTGTTTCAGCGTCAAGAGCTGATGTGGGTTCGTCACACAGGAGAATATCCGTATTGTTTGCCAGAGCCCTTGCAATTGCAACACGCTGTTTTTGTCCGCCGGAGAGCTTTGAAGGATATGTATCAGCCTTGTCACTTAAGTTAACAAACTTCAGAAGCTCGTTTACACGGTTTTTGATATCATTCTTTTTCCAGTCTGCGGTTTTCAGAACAAAGGCAATGTTTTCATATACTGTTTTGTTTTCTGCCAGATTGAAATGCTGAAAAATCATTCCGATGTTCTGACGCAGCTGACGAAGCTTTGCACCTTTGTAATCCTTAATGCTGCTGCCGTTTACAAGAACGTCTCCTGAGCTTAAGGGCTGAAGAAGATTTACAGTTCTAAGAAGTGTGCTTTTTCCTGCACCGCTTCCGCCTACTATACCGAAAATATCCCCCTTGTTTATAGTAAAGGATACGTTTTTCACAGCTTCAACCGTATTTTTATTCTGTTTAAATGTCACACTGACATTTCTAAATTCAACCATAGTATCACCGTATTTCCTTTAATCGTTATATGCTGACGGTCTTGCAAAGGCAGAATACTGATTGTTTTCATCTTCTATCACACTGCGGAATTTATCCGAATGAACGATATCAACTATATCCTTTGCAAACTGAGCGTCTTTATCAGAAGTTCTTACTGCAATTACATTGAAATATCCTTCTGCAAGTTCTTCGTTATATACTGCATCACTGAGCTTAAGACCTGCACCGATTGCATAATTTCCGTTTATAACTGCAAAATCAGTACTGTCCAGAACGCTTGGGAGAATTTCAGCGCTGACTTCAGTAAACGAAAGATTTTTCGGATTTTCTGATATATCATCAACTGTTGCTTTTGCAGGGTCAATATCAGGACTCAGTGTTATAATCCCGGTTTGTGCCAGAACTCTGAGTGCTCTTGAAAGATTTGTATCATCATTTGGAATAGCAACTGTTGCACCGTCCTTTGCATCGTCAAGGCTTTTGTATTTGTCTGAAAATACACCCATTGCAGCAGTAGGGATTTCTGTGATGTATGTCAGGTCAAGACCGTGTTCTTCACTGAACTGTTTAAGATAAGTGGAATGCTGGAACATATTTACGTCAATTTCATTTTCAGCAAGTGCATTATTAGGCTGAACATAATCTGAAAATTCTGTGATATCCACCTTGTAGCCTTTTTCTTCAAGAGAAGGTGCAATTGCTTCACTGAACATATCTCCGTAAGGACCTGCGCATACGCCTACACGTATTGTTTCCGAGTCAGAATCAGCAGATTTTCCGGAGCAGCCTGTAACAGCTGTTAAACCTATAATAGTCAGAAGTGACAGTGATATAATTTTTTTAAAGTTTTTCATATTAACATTTTCCTTTCGTTTCAAAAAATAAAAAAAGCAATGTATATGCCTGCGGCACAACAAAGCTTTCAAATACTGTATATATCCGACAGCGGAATATTTTTTTAAATTCACACCGCTGTATAATGCATAAGGTCAGGCGCAAATGTGCCGTTACAACAAAGCATTCGCATATTACAGTATTCGTTTATACAACACATTCGTTCAAAAAGTGAAGATGAAAATTTAGTCACTTTAATCCATTCCTTTCATTTCATATGTAATCAATAGGATTACTATGGTTAAATTATAACACAGGATTTTCCTGTTGTCAAGAGTAAATTCATATTATTTTTATATGAAATGTAGGTTTATTGATTTTTAACAATTTTCCAGGGTAAACAGGAAATAAATATAGTCAATAAGATAGTCCTTGAAATCATGGCGGATACATGTTATAATATAGAGGAGAAAATAAACGGGAATTTTGAAATATTCTCTGCGGGGGTGACAGTTCTGAAAACGATACTTGCTTTCGGCGATTCAAATACTTACGGCTTAAATCCTCAGGACAAAAGCCGTTTTGATTATAATACAAGGTGGACAGGAATTCTTGACCGGAAAATGTCTCCTTATGGATTCCGTGTGGCAGAAGAGGGACTCTGCGGACGCACTACAGTATTTCCTGACGGGATGCGTCCCAGCAGACGGGGAGTTGATGTACTTCCGTTTCTTATGGAAAGTCATGCACCTGTTGAATATGCTGTAATTATGCTCGGCACAAATGACTGTAAGACACGTTTTGGTGCATCGCCTGAACAGATTGCCAATGGTATAAGGCGGCTTGTCCGGCAGGTTAAGGATGCTGGCTGCTGTAAGATACTGATAATTTCACCGATATATCTTGCCCATGGTGTGGGCGATGATGAATATGATACTGAATTTAATGAAGAATCCGTGGAACTTTCAATGCAGCTGAAAAAAAGCTATGCAGATATTGCCTGTCAGGAGGGCTGTCTGTTCCTTGCTGCGTCTGACGTGGCATATCCTTCCGAATATGACCGTGAGCATATGGATGAAAAAGGTCATGCGGCACTGGCAGAAGCTGTTTTTGATATTATTATTGAAGATGCCGGGAAGATGGTTTTTTAGTTAAAACAGGGGACGCCCTTATGGAGCGTCCCCTTAATTTTATTCCTGATTTTCTTTTGCTTTATTCATATAATCCGGTACTGAAATAGCGGTCTCCCCGATCCGGGAAAACAGTAACTATATTGCCTGTGTTTATCTTTCGGGCAAGTTTCATAGAAGCTGCCATGGCTGCCCCTGATGACGTACCGGCAAAAATGCCTTCCTTTTTTGCAAGCATACGGGAAGCGTTAAAGGCTTCATGGTCAGTGATTTTAATTACTCCGTCTACCAGAGACATATCCATTGTGTCAGCTATAAAATCATTGCCTATTCCCTCAATATTATAGTCCCCATGTTCGCCACCGCCTATAGTTGAACCCACAGGGTCTGCAAGAATACCCTTTATATCAGGGTTTTTTTCTTTTAAATACCGTAAAATTCCTGTGTAGGTTCCTCCGCTTCCGGCACCTGCAACTACATAATCAATTTTTCCGTCAAGGTCATCATAGATTTCTTTTCCCGTAGTTTCATAGTGTGCCTGAGGATTGCTCATATTTTTAAACTGCTCCAGAGATACGGCACCGGGTATCTGAGACTTTATTTCCTCTGCCCTGGCAACTGCTCCCAGCATTCCGGATTCTCTGGGCGTGTTTATAATTTCCGCACCTAATGCACGCATCAGTGTCTGTTTTTCTTCTGAAAATTTTGTGGGAACTACAAATATTATACGGTATCCTCTGTTAAGAGCCGCAAAAGCAATGCCAAGACCGGTATTGCCGGCGGTTGCTTCTACTATAGTTCCGCCTTTTTTCAGGAGTCCTTTTTCTTCTGCGTCACGGATCATATAAAGTCCGGTTCTGTCCTTGACGCTTCCGGAAGGGTTATATAACTCCAGTTTTGCAAAAATATTTATTCCGTCCTTTTCTACCATACTGCCAAGCTTTACAATCGGTGTGTGACCGATTAAATCCTGCATGGAATGATAGTATCTCATCTTACTTTACCTCACTTTTGTCAATAGCCTGCTGTAAATCTTCAAGTATATCCTCAATATCCTCAATACCCACTGAAAGTCTGATAAGACCTTCTGTGATGCCGACTTTCCGGCGTATCTCATAGGGGATAGAGGCATGAGTCATAGAGGACGGATGGCATACAAGGGATTCAACACCGCCTAAGCTTTCCGCAAGACTTATAAGCTTCAGACTTTCAAAAAATACTCTGATATCATAATTGTCATAAAGCTCAAAGGAAATCATAGCACCGCCGTTTTTTGCCTGAGCTTTGTTTATTTCATATCCCTGACTGTTTTCCAGTCCGGGATAATAGACGTTTCTGACTGCCTTGTTATTCGCCAGAAATTCCGCTGATTTTTCAGCATTGTAAACATGTCTGTCAATTCTGACGCCGAGTGTTTTGATACCTCTTATAAGCAAAAATGAATCAAACGGCGGAAGTACTCCTCCTGTGGAATTCTGAATAAATGCAAGCTTCTGTGCAAGCTCCTGTGTACTTACTACTGCCAGTCCGGCAACAACATCACTGTGACCTCCCAGATACTTTGTGGCACTGTGGATAACGATATCCGCACCCAGATCAAGTGGTTTCTGCAAATATGGAGTCATGAATGTATTGTCAACGATAACAAGCAGATCGTGCCTGTGGGAAATTTCCGCAATTGCTCTGATATCAGTTACAGTCATAAGGGGATTGGCAGGACTTTCTATCATAACTGCCTTTACATCAGGAGTGATAGACTGCTCAAAAGCTTTAAGATCTGTTGTATCAGAAATTGTATAGGTGATGCCGAAATGATTGAAAACCTTGTCAAGTACACGGAATGTTCCGCCGTAAACATTGCTTGAGATAAGTACACGGTCACCGGTATTAAGAAGGCTTAAAACTGCTGTGGCAGCAGCCATGCCCGAACCGAATGCAAAGCCTGCATATCCGTTTTCAAGCTCTGCGATAAGGGCTTCAAGAGCTTCTCTGGTGGGATTTCCGGTACGGGAATATTCATACCCTCTCATTTTTCCGAGTCCGTCCTGCTTATATGTAGATGTCTGATAAATCGGAACATTTACTGCTCCTGTTCTTTCATCTGTTGAAATTCCGCCGTGAATCAGCGCTGTGTCAATATTTTTATATGTACTCATTTTTAATTACTCCTTATAATTCATATTTTCTGTTGTTACGGTTTCAAGAACCGTTAAAAAGTTTTCGGCTTCATGTTTTGCGGCATTGAGGTCATGCTCAAGATAATTGCCGCATTCTGTTCTTTCTGAACCGGGTATTTTTCCTGAAAAATCTGCAATAAAACGGAATGTATCCGAAAGAAGTTCAAGTATATTTTCCTTTGAAATACTGTCCCTTGCAACCAGATAAAAACCCGTTCTGCACCCCATGGGACCTGCATAGATAATACCGTCTGAAAATTCAGAATTACGAACAAATGTCGCCAGAAGATGCTCAATGGTATGAAGAGCTTTGGGTGAAATATAATCTCCGGCATTTGGCTTTTTCATGCGGATATCATAGGTGACCGCATCTCCGTCAATTCTTGAAATATATACGCCCTTGTCAAGCAGGTCGTGATTTACTGTAAAACTTGCAATTTGTTTCATGCTGCTGTCCTTTCGTTTATTCATAGTCAAATCCGCCCGTATAGGTTGCTGAAAGCAGGCTTACATTTTCAAAAGCTCTCAGTCCGTCAGTTCTTTCACTGAAATACATTTTCTGTACCTTGGAAGGATTTAAATATGTATCAATCTGAAATCCCAGAGAATAAAGCATTCGTGAAATTTCATTATAATCAAAACCGCCCTGCATGACCTCTCCCAGAGAACGTGTGATTTCTTCCAGACGGTAAACACGCCTCGGAAAATTACCGCTTTTGAGAGGATAATCGAATACTAAAACGCTGCCGTTTGCAGAAAGCTCTGATATCTGACTTAAAGTATCCGCAAAAACCGGGAGTGTCAGATAATAGGAAACCCCCAGTATACTGAAAAACGTTCTGACTTCAGGATTAAATCCGCTTTGCACAAGCTTGTCAGTCATTTTTTCCTTTTCAAAATCAACAGGTACAAAATGAACATTTTCAGGTATATTCCATTCCAGCTGTTTGATTTTTTTAAGTTTATACTGCTGTGTATCCGGATGGTCAATTTCAAATATTTCTATATCCGGATTATCACACCGGAAAGAAAATGTATCCGAACCGGCACCGCATATCACATACTGGATTTTTTCATTTTCATCTGCAAAGCGTTTCAGTCTGCTTTCGGAAAAATGTATTCTTGAAAGGGGAATAGGGGCTATGTATTCATTGAGGATTTCAATTGTATCTTCATTTGAAAATGCATTTTCGCTTCTGTTAAAGCCATGACGGATTATATCATAAATCTCATCATATTCCTCTTTCCCCATCATATCAAAAGCAAGATAATCGTCATAAATTTTATTTCTCGCTTTATTTGAATGCCACGCACGGGCAAATGCACACAGCTTAGCTGTAATACTTTCTCTGTTATCAACCATTTATAATCTCCATTCAGAAAAAACGGAGAATGCAGTTTAGCATTCTCCGTAAAAGTCGTTATGTGTTACGGCTGTTAAAAGCCGCACTTGCCTTACAGGATATTTAATGCATGAATCTGCTTACATCGTATGAAATTTTCGCTTCTGCAACAGATACAACACATACAGTTAATCATTGTGTAAACAGCTTTCATGGTTTCAGTCTCCTTTGAATTTATTTTCTTAGTAATCCTATGTATTTAGTATGTTATGATTATATCAGATGTTTTTACATTTGTCAACCCCTTTTTTCCAAAAAAATATTTTTTGGAAAAAGGTGAATTTTTTAAAATTTGCTATTGACTTTTTTTTGACAGTGTGATATAATAATAAAGCTTTGAAGATGCGCCAGTAGCTCAGCTGGATAGAGTGACTGGCTACGAACCAGTAGGTCGGGGGTTCGAGTCCCTCCTGGCGCACCAAAGCGTGACCGCACAGGGCAAATCGGATTTCGTTTACGGAATCCGATATTTTTTTGCCCGACCGGTTACTATTCATCATAACGCAAATCTGTTACGCCCTTTGAAGTGATTCAGAGGGCGTTATTTATTTATAATTATGACAGCCAAATTTTCCGCCGAAAACTGTACAAAATAACGAATCTGAAAATAAATTTTTTCTTATTTGCATATTTTAATGCAAAAACGGTACGATTTTTGCCTATTAGTGAAAAGCATTGAAAGGAGTTGAAAGATTAATGAATGATTATGAATGCAGTTACGAAAGAAAAAGGGAGGTGATACATATTGAGCAAGGATTATCATACTGAAAACAAATCATTTGCCATTTACAAGGACTGGGAAGAACTTTTTGACGCTCTTGAAGACAACGAAGTTTCACAGCTTATAAAAGCTTTGTTTGCATTTGCCAAACGAGGTGAAGAGGCAGAGTTCAGCGGAGCATTAAAAATAGCTTTTATTACTATGAAAAATGCTATTGAGCGTGACGGCAGAAAGTGGGAGCAGAAATGCAAAAGCAATTCCAGGAATGCAAAAAAACGATGGTCAAAAGATTCGGACGAATACGAACGCATACAAACGTGTACGAATTATACCGATAAAGATACAGATACAGATACAGATATAGATACAGATATAGACAAAGATAAAGAAATAGATATAGATAATATACCCCCTATATCCCCCAAGGGGGACAAGCCGGAGATTAAACCTGAAACAGACTCTTTCAGTGAATCGTTTAATGATTTTTGGAAAGCGTATCCGAAAAAGGTTTCAAAGGCTAATGCTTTAAAGGCATGGAACAAGCTTAAACCAAACGGCGATTTAGTCAGGGAAATCCTTTCTGCTTTGGAACGACAGAAAACGTCAGTTCAGTGGCAAAAGGACAACGGTCAGTTTATTCCATACCCTGCAACGTGGTTAAACGGCAGACGGTGGGAAGATGAACAGCAGGCAGTATCGGCAATGCCCGATTATAGCTATGGTACGGAAGGAGTTGATTATCTGTGATGTTTGCAGAAATACTTAAAAATGCGGCACAGAAATGTAATGAAACCGTGTTACATGATGATGAATTTATTAAAGACGGTTTACGATACTGCAAAAAATGCGGTACAGCCAGACAAGTAAGGTTAAGTGAAAAATATGGCGGTATTAACGACTGTAAATGCAAATGTCAGATTGAAGAACATGAAAAATTAGAAAATATGCGTCATGCACAGGAAAAAAGCCTTGCTGTAAACAGTCTGAGAAACAGCGGCATACATAACCGCAGTATGCACCAATGGACTTTTGCAAAAGACAACGGCAGCAGTTCAAAGCTTATAAACGTAGCTAAAAGGTATGTAAACGGCTGGGAGGAAATGAGGACGAAAAATATTGGTCTGTGCCTTTTCGGTAACGTGGGTACAGGCAAGACTTACGCCGCCGCCTGTATTGCGAATGCACTGATTGACAAGGGTATCAGAGTTGTAATGACTGATTTCAGCCGTGTTATTAACGCCATGCAGAGCTATGATACCAAAGACAAAAACAATTACATTGACGATATCTGCGGCTGCGATTTGCTGATACTGGACGATTTAGGCGCAGAACGGCAATCTGATTATTCTTTGCAGATTTGTGAGCAAGTCATTGATGAACGTGCAAAATCCGGGAAACCGCTGATACTTACAACCAATATTTCCATTGAAACTATTAAAAATCCGCCTGATGTCAAGTATGCAAGAATGTATAGCCGCATTCTTGAAATGACTGTCCCTGTACAGTCGGCAGGAACGGACAAGCGCAGCCGTACCCATGAAGATAATATGAAGTGGGCAAAGGAATATTTTTCGGGTCCGTGACCGGACATGACATTTCGTTGATAATTTTGCAGTATGATTTTTTAAAGACACGACCGTTTTCTTTGGGTGGATATACAAAAATCTGAGCCGGAATGCTATTAAATTCCATGGCATAAATCAATTTAACTCCGA
>NZ_JBJFHN010000074.1:0-45979 GCF_051893655.1 Porcipelethomonas sp.
AGGGCCTTGTTGTTGCGCCTGTTTGGCGGTGCATTGATTGTTTCTTTCACGCTACACCCTCCAAATTATTTTGTATTGGCATAAAAGGCTTCAATTCTTGCCTCTTCATGGCTCATGCCTTCTGCCTCGAATTTACGAATGCCGCTCATCATTTTTGCATATTCATGCGGTACAATCTTTTTAAACCGTGGAAGATATATATCAAAATTATCAAGAATTTCTTTTCCACGTACAGAGTGTGTAAGTTCAACATGCTCCTCAATCAGTGATCTGAGTTCTTCGATATCCTCCGGAGCAGTAACCTTGCTGAATCCTACCAGAGCCTTGTTAAGCTTTGTATATAAATCGTTTTCTTCGTCCAGAACATAGGCAATACCGCCACTCATACCTGCCGCAAAGTTTTTGCTTGTTTTACCGAGAATAACAGCACAGCCGCCTGTCATATATTCACATCCATGATCTCCGACGCCTTCAACAACAACTGTCGCTCCTGAATTTCTTACGCAGAAACGTTCACCGGCAACACCGGCAATAAATGCCTTTCCGCTTGTTGCTCCGAACAGTGCAACATTTCCGATAATGATATTTTCATCTGCTTTATATCTTGCATTTTCTGGAGCATATACAATCAATTTACCGCCTGAAAGTCCCTTTCCGAAATAATCATTGCTGTCGCCTTCAAGTTCCAGTGTAAGTCCCTTAGGAATAAATGCACCAAAGCTCTGTCCGCCTGAACCGTGACATTTCAGAACAAATGTATCGTCATCCAGAGTATTATAATATTTTCTTGTGATCTCTGCACCAAACAGTGTACCCAAAGTACGGTTAAGGTTATTTACATTCAGTTCCATTGTTTTCGGAGTTTTATTTTCAAGAGCTTCCTTCATTTCCGGAATAATAACTGTTTCATCAATAGTTTCATTAAGCTTAAAGTCATAAGCATCTTCCGGACGGAAATGAGAAGCAGCATCTGATCCTACATAAGGATTTTCAAGAATGCTTGACATATCAATTTTATTTGCTCTGCTGCCCTTCGGATATTTTTTCTGTACCAGCAGATCAGAACGGCCTACCAGTTCGTCAACTGTATGAATACCAAGCTTTGCCATATATTCACGCATTTCCTGAGCCACAAAGCGCATGAAATTTACTATATATTCCGGTTTGCCTTTAAAACGTTTTCTGAGTTCAGGATTCTGTGTTGCAACGCCCACAGGACATGTATCCAGATTGCAGACACGCATCATTACGCATCCCATAGTTACCAGCGGAGCAGTTGCAAAGCCATATTCCTCAGCACCCAGCATTGCAGCTATTACAACATCTCTGCCCGTCATCATTTTACCGTCTGCTTCAATAACGACCTTTGAACGCAGTCCGTTCATAATAAGTGTTTTGTGAGTTTCTGCAAGACCCAGTTCCCACGGAAGTCCGGCATTATGAATAGAGCTTCCCGGTGCGGCACCCGTACCGCCGTCATAACCGGAAATCAGGATAACCCCGGCACCTGCTTTGGCAACTCCGGCAGCAATTGTTCCAACGCCTGCTTCAGAAACCAGCTTTACAGAAATTCTTGCATTTTTGTTTGCATTTTTCAGGTCATAAATAAGTTGTGCCAGATCCTCAATGGAATAGATATCATGATGAGGCGGAGGAGAAATAAGAGCAACACCCGGAGTTGAATGTCTTGTTTTAGCGATCCACGGATAAACCTTCTTTGCCGGCAGATGTCCGCCCTCACCGGGCTTTGCACCCTGAGCCATTTTGATCTGGATTTCTTTTGCAGATGTCAGATATTTTGAAGTAACGCCAAAACGTCCGGACGCCACCTGCTTTATAGCAGAACATTTGTCAACAGCACCGCCGCTTGTAACAATACGCTCAAGGTCTTCGCCGCCTTCACCGCTGTTTGACTTTCCTCCTATACGGTTCATGGCAATTGCCATACATTCATGAGCTTCTTTAGAAATAGAACCGTATGACATAGCACCTGTTTTAAAACGATGCATAATGCTTTCTACACTTTCTACTTCTTCAATAGGAATTCCGCCGTCCTCGGCGTATTTGAAATCAAGTGTACTGCGGAGTGTAAGATTTTTATCTTCAGCATTCAGACATGCGGAATACTGTTTATACATATTATAGTCATCACGCCATGCAGACTGCTGAAGCAGATGAATAGTCTGAGGATTATAAAGATGCTCTTCCTGATTGCTTCTTGCCTTATGGCTTCCGATACTTGCAATGGATTCGTTTACAGTAAGGTTACATGGATCAAATGCCGCATCATGCAGTGCAATTACACGGTCGCTTATATCATCAAGATCAATACCGCCTACACGGCTTACAGTATCCGGGAAAAATTCGTTGCGTACGCTTTCGCTGATACCGAGTGCCTCAAAAATCTTTGAGCCCTGATATGACTGAATAGTTGAAATACCCATTTTAGAAGCAATTTTTACAATACCGTCCACAACCGCCTTTACATAGTCGTTTGCAGCTTCTGTGTATTCCTTGTCAAGTGCTCCGGAAGATGTCATATCATAAAGAGTATCAAGTGCAAGATACGGATTTACAGCACTTGCGCCAAATCCCAGAAGTGTTGCAAAGTGGTGAACCTCAGTAGGTTCTGCTGTTTCTACGATAATTGAAACAGCTGTATTTTTTCTTGTTTTTACAAGATATGTTTCAAGTGCTGCAACAGCCAGCAGTGATGGGATTGCCATATGTTCCTGGTCAACGCCCCAGTCTGTAAGAATGAGAATTGCCGCACCGTCTTCATGAGCCTTATCTGCCTGTACATAAAGATTTTCAATTGCATCATGCAGACTTACATCTTTTGTATAAAGCATTGAAATATCAGCTGTTTTCAGTCCTTCTATATTTGCCTTGCGGATTTTCAGCAGGTCGAGATTTGTAAGCACCGGATTCTTTACTTTAAGTACACAGCAGTTATCTTCATTTTCCTGCAGGATATTGCCTGATGCTCCCAGATAAACCGTAGTATCTGTAATTACAGATTCACGGATTGAATCTATCGGCGGATTTGTAACCTGTGCAAAAAGCTGTTTGAAGTAATCAAATAGCGGAGGATTCATTTTGGACAATGCCGGAACAGGCGTATCAACGCCCATTGCAGCCGTAGGCTCTGCACCGTTCAATGCCATCGGAATCATAACATTATTAATTGTTTCATATGTATATCCGAATGCATGCTGAAGGCGTTCAAGCTGCTCACCAGTGTTTCTTTCAGGACGCTTGTTAGGTATTTTCAGTTCATCCAGAGGATGCAGATTATGATCAAGCCATTCACCGTAAGGCTGACGCTTGCTGTAGTAATCCTTTAAAGTTTCATCATCTATCAGTTCGCCTTTTACAGTATCTACAAGCAGCATTTTTCCAGGGTGAAGGCGTTCTTTTTTAACGATTGTTTCAACAGGAATATCCAGTGCACCCACCTCAGATGAAAGAATGAGGTATTTTCCGCCGTTTCCGTCATCTGTAATATAATAACGTGAAGGACGCAGACCGTTACGGTCAAGCACAGCTCCTACCAGATCGCCGTCAGAAAAGATAATGGATGCCGGACCGTCCCAAGGTTCCATCATTGTTGCATAGTACTGATAAAATGCTCTTTTTTCACGGCTCATAGTACTTATATGCTGCCATGGTTCAGGAATAAGAGCCATAACAGCCAGAGGAAGGTCAACTCCTGCCATTGTCATAAATTCAAGTGTATTGTCAAGGCGTGCAGAGTCAGAACCAGTTACATCAAGAATAGGAACTATATCTTTCATTCGGTCGCCCAGAGGCTCGCTTTTTAAAATTGCCTCACGGCTCAGCATCTTATCAACATTTCCTGTAATAGTATTTATTTCGCCGTTATGAACCATCATACGGTTAGGATGTGAACGCTGCCAGCTTGGATTTGTATTTGTACTGAAACGTGAGTGAACAATACCAATAGCTGAATTATAGTCAGGACTGTTCAGATCCTCATAGAATTCACGAAGCTGATTTACAAGGAACATACCCTTGTATACAATGGTACGGCTTGAACATGAAACGACATAAGTTTCCTTTTCTCTCTTTTCAAATACCATTCTTGCAACATAAAGCTTTCTGTCGAATTCAATTCCCTTTTCACAGTTTTCAGGTTTTTTTATAAATGCCTGCATAATATTAGGCATACTTTCCAGTGCCTTTGTTCCAAGAACTGAAGGATTTACCGGAACCTGACGCCAGCCGATAAATTCAAGCTTTTCTTCTTCCAGAACCTTTTCAAAGGTTTTCATTGCCTTTTTTAATTTCTTTTCAGACTGCGGGAAAAAGAACATGGCTATACCATATTCACGTCTGTCTCCGATATTCATACCTGCTTCTGCCGCAACCCTTGAAAAATATGTGTGGGAAATCTGAAGCAGAATACCAACACCGTCACCGGTTTTTCCCTCTGCATCCTTTCCAGCTCTGTGTTCCAGAGTTTCTACAATACGGAGTGCATTATCAACAACCTTATGATCGCTTTCACCATTCATATTGACAACTGCACCGATACCACAGTTTTCATGTTCAAACCTCGGATCATAAAGACCATGTCTTTCAAAAGGTTCCTGATTTCTGTAATTATCCATAGCCACTGCTCCTTTATTAAATAATAAATAATTTTTTCTTAAAGTCTGCAAAACAGTATTATATAACAATTTCCTGCACACAGACAAAAAAAGACCCCCACATAAACTGTGTATACACACCGTTCATGTAAGCGTCTTTGCTTCATATATTCATTTATTCACTGCCAATTGCATTGTGTTATTATTGTACACCAAAAAAACTTTTTTGTCAATAGTAAAATCGGCTTTTTTTCTAAAAAAATAAATTTTTTCAGTATTTTTTCCTTTTTTAATTAAGAAATATCCCATTTTTTATAAATCAACTGTTCCGGCATTTAAAATATACTGTTTTTGCACCCACTTATTTATTAAATTAAGATGAAATGACTTTAATAGTATTGACCGGAATGCTAAAATGTGATATGATAAATTTGATATTATTTCAAATTCGGCATCCGTCTGCCGTAAAGACGGAAACCGACTGGAAACTGCTGCCGATAAATTATGTCCGGTACAGATTCTTAATTCGGTAACGGAGTTACATTATGAAAATCGAAACAAAATGTCTTCATGAAGGATATCATCCTAAAAACACTGAACCGAGAGTAGTGCCAATAGTACAAAGTACTACATATGTTTACGATTCGACAAATGACATTGCAGATGTTTTCAATGATCCTACAAAAAGTCTTATTTACTCAAGATTTGAAAATCCAACAGTAATGGCTGTGGAAGAAAAAATCGCAGCATTAGAGGGCGGCGTTGCAGCAATGGCAACCTCCAGCGGTCAGGCAGCGTCATTGTGTTCTATCCTCAACCTCTGCAGTGCGGGGGACAGCTTTATTTCAACCGGAACTATTTACGGCGGAACTGTCAACCTGTTTGCTGTTACCCTTAAAAAACTTGGCATTGAATGTATATTTGTAGATGCTGACGCTTCAGAAGAAGAAATCCAGAAAGCCTTCAAGCCGAACACAAAGGCTGTTTTTGGTGAAACACTTGCAAATCCTGCACTCTCAGTTCTGGACATTGAAAAATTTGCAAAGCTTGCACATCAGAATAATGTACCGCTTATTGTAGACAACACCTTCCCTACTCCTATACTTTGCAGACCTATTGAACACGGAGCAGATATAGTTGTTCATTCTACTTCAAAGTATATGGACGGACATGCAGTTCAGGTAGGCGGCGTTATTATTGACAGCGGCAACTTTGACTGGACAAACGGAAAGTTCCCTGAATTTACTGAACCGGATGAAAGCTATCATGGTACTGTTTATACAAAAGACTACGGCAAGCTTGCTTACATCGTAAAAGCAAGAATGCAGCTTATGAGAGATTTCGGATGCTATCCGTCAGCTAACTCTGCATTCCTTTTGAATCTTGGTCTTGAAACTCTGGCAGTGAGAATGAAACAGTACTGTGAAAATGCTATGAAAGTTGCTGAATATCTGGAAGCTTCTGACAAAGTGGTTTCAGTAAACTATCCGGGACTTAAATCCAATAAATACTATGACCTTGCTAAAAAATACATGCCGGACGGCTGCAGCGGAGTAATAACATTCACAATAAAGGGCGGCAAGGAAAATGCTGTTAAGTTTATGGACAGCTTGAATCTTGCTTCAAATGTAGTTCATGTTGCAGATATAAGAACATGCGTTCTTCACCCTGCAAGCTCTACTCACCGTCAGCTTACTGACGAACAGCTTAAAGCTGCTGGTATTGACGGCGGTATGATTCGTTTCTCCTGCGGACTTGAAAATATTGATGATATTATCGAGGATATTGCTCAGGCTCTTGAGAAAATCTGATTTAAGTCTTATAAATCAGATTTTACAGCAATATATCCGAAACCCTGCTGGGGCAAACCTTTCTGATGAAAGGTTCTTCCCCAGACCCCTTTCCAAAGACTTTTATTTGATTTTTTCTCAAAGGGGCATTCGCCCCCTCTTGAGAAAAAATCAGGTAAAGTTTTAGGAAGAGAGTTTGAGAGACAACCCTTTTTCAAAAGGGTTTCCCTCAATAAGTTACGAAGATAGTTGCTGTATATTCTGATACGCAAAATACCCGGAAAGAAAACAAAATCTTTCCGGGTGTTATTTTATTCATCCTGAGGGTCTTGTGCTTGTGTTTCCGCTGATGTTTCAGACTGTGTTTCTTCGGAAGCAGTTGTTTCTGCCGGAACAGTTTCTGTTGTTTCCATCGTTCCGGAACCGTTTTCCATAAAATCAGTGAAAATCATTTCAAGATTAAGGCTCGGCATGCTGAATCCTGTCAACGCACCGTTCTGAGCCATTTTCAAAGTATATTTCCCCTGATCATTTTCACCTTCCATAATGTAAAAGCCGTCTTTTTCCTCACAGCTTATCTCCTGCATTTCAGCTGTTTTGTCAACAATATCAATTAAAGATGAAATTATTGATTTAAGCGGCAAAGCACTTTTAGGTACGGAAAAGCTTAACCCCTTATATGAGGCTTCTACATTGCCGTCCCTGTACGACAGCAAAACTCCGGCAAGCGTATTGGGAGAAGAAAATTCAACATCCCAGTTATCCTTGCCAAGTCTTTTGATAACCGCATTTGATTCCTGATCATCATACTTAATCTGTGCTGTAATGCTGAACGCCTTATTTAATTTCGGTTCAAATTTAACACTGCTTTTTCCGCCGCAGGCGCACAGACTGATCATTAAAATAAAAGATAAAAATAAACTAATATACTTTTTCATATAAAGCTCCTTAAAATTATTTTATAAAGCTTTACATTCCTTTTATTTTATTACTATTCCGTCAATTGTTTAAAAGCCTCCGGCAACTCATTGATTATATCAGTTGCCGTCATGCTCTGCATGGACTTTTTTTCTGCCGCAATATCACCGGCAATACCATGAACATAAGCTCCCAGAACTGAAGCGTTCAGAGTACTGATTCCCTGAGCCGCAAGAGAACTGATTATTCCGCTTAAAACATCTCCGCTTCCCCCTTTGCCCATTCCGGGATTACCGGTAAGATTTACATATACATTACCGTTTTCAGCGATAACCGTTCCGGCTCCTTTTAATACAACTGTCGCATCATACTTTTCTGAAAAGCTTACCGCAGTTCCAAGTCTGTCGGACTGAACTTCCGCCGTGCTTTTTTTACAGAGTCTTCCCATTTCAGCAGGATGTGGAGTAAGTATAATGCTTGACTTTTTTTGTTTAATAATATCTATGCTGTCAGCTATGCAATTTATTCCATCAGCGTCTAAAATTACAGGACAATTTATATTTTTAATAAGTTCCTTCACAAGTTTTTTAGTACCGTCGGTAACTCCCAGTCCGCAGCCTATTAAAACGGCATCAGCTTTCTCTGCCGCACTCATAATTTTATCGAAATTGTTTTCAGATATAAATCCGTTTTCATCTGCCCCCATAGGTTCAAGCATAGACTCCGGAAGCCGATTGGTTACTGATGTGAGAACGCTTTTTACAGATGCAATCTTAAGCAGTCCCACACCGCTTTTTGCAGCCGCCTCAGCTGCCATTATACATGCTCCCGGCATTTTCTCGCTGCCGCAGACAATAAGAAGTCTGCCGTAATTTCCTTTGTGAGAATCCGGACGTTTTTTGGGTATTACCTTTTCTGCAAATTCCTTAGTTGTCTTTATAATTTTATGTTCAAAATCATATGTGAACTTCTCCGGAATTCCTATATCTATAACCTGAATTTCTCCGCAAAAACTTTTAAGAGGATACTGCGCCATACCGAATTTTTCAAAGGCAAACGTATAAGTATAAACAGCATTCATTGTGCCGTCAGAAACATATCCGGAAGAACAGTTTCCGCCGCTTGGCACATCAACTGCAATTACTATTCCTCTTTCAGATGCCGCCGAAAAAATTTCCTTTACATCACCGGGAAGCTCCCCATGGAAACCTGTTCCGAATACACCATCTACTATAAGCTTTAAGTTTCCGGAGGACAGCTGATTTATAATTTCCTGCTTTCCGGTAAATACTTTCTGAGCCTGCATTCGTGAGAAATTAAGCTTTGCAAGATCTGTTTTAGGTTCTCCGCAAAGCATTGCAACCGTTGATTTTATACCTGATTCATCAAGATATCTTTGTGCCACAAAGCAATCTCCGGCATTGTTTCCGTTTCCGCAAAGAAAGAACACATCCAGCTTAATTTCATTTTCAACAGATTTTAAAATTTCCTGTATTTTTTCAGCAAGTCCCCGTCCTGCCTTTTCCATAAGCATTTCATAAGTATTTCCGTTTCTGTCTGATTCAGCCTCAAGAAATTTCATTTGCTTCGGAGTTACTACAATCATTATTTCACCGCCGCTTCGTTTTAATAGTTAAAATACAACCGATACTTTTATACAAATCAAGTATAACTATTTTTTATTATAAAATGCCGATGCACCTTTAAATGCCTTCTTTGCAAAGTCTGATGAATAGTCAATAAAATCTATCGGCATTTTATCAGCAAACGGCAACGCCTTCTCAGCAATTTCATTGAAAAGCTCAATTGGATTTTCCGGTAAATTTCCTTCTAAAGCCACAAGATAGCTTTCTTTGCCGTCCTTTAGCATAAGCTTCAGATAAGCGGCAGTTACATTTTCCTTATCCCATAAAACCTCTGAAATTTTTCTGAGCATTTCAAGAGGATAATTTTTAGGATCACCTACCATAATTTCCGAATTTTCCTTCTTGTAATCATTTGATACCTTTACAATATCATTAAGCATATCAGAAGTCAGGACAATATTTGCACCATATGGATTAATAACGATTCCGTCAGCTTTTCCGGCAAAAGCTTTCATATCTTTAAATCCTCCGACCATACCTGTAAACTGGGATTTCATATCATATTTTCTAAGCTCATTCCAGTCAGTAAAAAACGGATAATATCTCTTTCCTTCACTGTTCTGAAGCAGCGGAAAAGATACCTGACTGTTATTAACATCAATTTCATTACCGCTTGTTTTAAGTTTTGATGTATCTGCCGGAATAATATATTCACCTTGAAAAATTTCACTAAATAAAAGCTGCCACATTTTCTGTCCGGCAGTTCCTTTGGCATTTTCCTGCATAAACCAGTTAATAGTTCTCATGAGGCTTGGATTAAGAACATATCTGCTGTCTTTAGGCATTTTGTCTTTGTCCGGAATCTGAACAATATCAGACATGCTGATATTTAAAAATGTCTGCCCGTTATCAATAACAATATTTTCAAATCCGCATCTGAACAGATCCCCGAAGAAAGCCATTCTGTATTCCTTTGAATTCTCAACAGCCTTTATTTCATCTCCTTTTTTCTGCAGATGAACATAATATTTATCAAAATACTCTTTTTCACTGAATATATATGCTGCCGCTTTTCCATTTTCATTCCCCAGAAAATAATTATTGGAAGCAGTTGAAAAAGCAATCCATATTTTATCAATACTCTGAATTTCCTTTATAATGCGAATATAAAGTTCCTGATTTTTGTTTTTGTTAAATTTAACTATTAATTCCTGTAAAACTGACATACTTTTCTCCTTTAATTTATTATTTAAGTGTTCTCGGCAAATATGGTTTAATACAGTTCAGAACCTTTTCATTTGGTGAAAATACCAGTCTTGTTTCCCCATACTTCTCACTATGAAAATCTGCAAAATAAGGTTCTTCCTCATCACCCATTGCCATTACAGTGGTTCCTCTGAAATTATCATTTGCCTGACGGTAATCCCCAAAATCTGTAAAATCCTTTACATCAACAGATATCATGGAAACCCTTTTACGTCTTGCAATAATTTTATCTATATCGATGGAACCGTTGGTAACCGTATATTCATACTCAACATTCTGACATGTCAGAAGCCAGTATGCACCGTAAGCCGCACCGCATGCTGCAATAATAGCAATCGGCATAATATATATTGTAACGAATAAAAGTATCAGAATTACTGCTATACCCCCGACGATAATTCCTATTTTTTTCATCTGGTCTGATGAATTTTCACATTTTTTTACAAGCTGTTCAGAATATGTATCCATTATATTTCTCCTTTTTTCTTTTTAAGTCATTATACCACAGTTTCAAAAAAACTTCAATAAAACACTTGCTTTTTTTTGAAGAATTGTATATAATAAAAGTAACATGCTGACTGAGAGAGTAAATATCCGGTCATAAAACCCCAGAGAGAAGTGGTCTGCGGCTGAAAACTGCTTTGATTTTTACGGATATTGAAGTTCACTCACGAGTGGCGGAGCCGAAGTTTTATGGTTGTTTCTGAAATTTATTGCAGCACATGTATGCAATGAAATTTTAGATATGATGTTATTGTAAGTTCCGACGTATAGTCTGCGTTAAAGGCTGGGGAGTGTCGGCTCTTTGAAAATGGGTGGTTTAGAAGCAAGTATGTCTTGTCCTGTTTGGGCAGGGCTTTTTTTATGCAATCTTTATGATTGCCCTATATATTCCGACATAATACTAATCCATATCAGTTAGTATAAATTATTATTTTATGAGGTGATTTAATGAAACAACAGCTGGAAAATATTGAAAAATCAGCCATGTCAGAAGCTTCATCCAGTGATTCAATAAAAGCTCTGGACGAGCTCAGAATCAAATATCTCGGAAAAAAAGGAGAGCTTACTGCAATCTTAAAGCAGATGGGAAAACTTTCATCTGAAGAACGTCCGGTAATAGGTCAGCTTGCCAATAAAGTAAGACAGGATATTGAATCCGCTATTTCCGGAAAAATGTCTGCACTTAAAGCAAAGGAACAGGAAATGAAAATGGCAGCTGAGTCCATAGACATAACTCTTCCCGGAAAGCCTCAGAGTATCGGCAGACTTCATCCGCTGAAAATTGTTGAAAATGAAATCAAGGAAATATTCCTGGGAATGGGATTCAGCATTGCTGACGGTCCGGAAGTCGAATATGACTACTATAACTTTGAAGCCTTGAATCTTCCTCCTGATCATCCGGCAAGAGATACTCAGGATACTTTTTACATTACTGACAATATTCTTCTGAGAACCCAGACATCTTCCGTTCAGGTTCACGTTATGGAAAATCAGAAGCCGCCTATCAGAATTATCTCTCCGGGATGCGTTTACCGTTCAGACGCTGTTGACGCTACCCACTCCCCTCTCTTCCACCAGATCGAAGGACTTGTTGTGGACAAGGGTATTACAATGGCAGACCTTAAGGGTACTCTGGAAACACTTATGAAAAAGCTTTACGGAAACGACTGCAAAATAAGACTCAGACCTCATCACTTCCCGTTTACAGAGCCAAGTGCAGAAGTAGATGTCATGTGCTTTAACTGCCACGGAGAAGGCTGCCGTATCTGCAAGAATGAAGGCTATATAGAACTTCTCGGTGCTGGTATGGTTCATCCTAAGGTACTGGAAGGCTGCGGAATTGACAGCAGCGTATATTCCGGATTTGCTTTTGGTCTCGGACTTGAAAGAATTGTAATGAGAAGATATAATATCAGTGATATGCGTCTTCTTTTTGAAAACGATGTAAGATTCCTTGAACAATTTTAATTACTGACTGGAGGTTAACACATGGATTTATCAATGAAATGGATCAATGATTATGTTGATCTTAAAAATACAGATATAAAGCAATTCTGTCATGGCATGACTATGAGCGGTTCAAAAGTAGAAAGCTATGAAACCGAAGGCAGTGAAATTTCAAATGTTGTTATCGGAAAGCTTCTCTCTGTAGTTCCTCATGAAAACTCAGACCATCTTGTTGTATGTCAGGTCGATGTTGGAAAGGAAGAGCCTATTCAGATCGTAACAGGTGCTCCGAATGTAAAGACCGGGGACATTGTTCCTGTTGCATTGCACGGTTCAACTCTGCCTAATGGAGTCAAAATCAAAAAAGGCAAGCTCAGAGGTGTTGAAAGCAACGGAATGCTCTGTTCTCTGGGAGAACTGGGACTTTCCGTTCACGATTTTCCATATGCAATTGAAGACGGTATTTTCATAATCGAAGAGGACTGTCAGATAGGTCAGGACATACATGAAGCACTGGGACTTGATGATACATCTGTAGAATTTGAAATAACTTCAAACCGTCCGGACTGCCTGTCCGTTACAGGTCTTGCAAGAGAAGCGTCAGCTACCTTCGGCGTACCGCTGAATATTAAAAAACCGTCATTCAAGGGTGTTGACGGTGATATAAACGAAATGCTGAAAGTCGATATCAAAAATACTGATAAATGCAGACGCTATTGTGCAGGCATTGTAAAAAATGTTAAAATAGAACCGTCCCCAAGATGGATGAGAGAAAGATTAAGAGCAAGCGGTGTTAGACCAATAAATAACTTTGTTGATATCACAAATTATGTTATGCTTGAATACGGTCAGCCTATGCATGCTTTTGACCTGAGATATGTAAAGGATGCACATATCAATGTCAGAAATGCTGTAAACGGTGAAAAAATCACAACTCTTGACGGCGTTGAACGTGAGCTTTCAGATGAAATGCTTATTATTGCCGACTCCGAAAAGCCTATTGCTGTAGCAGGCGTAATGGGCGGTGAATACAGTGGCATTATGAATGATACCACAACCGTTGTTTTTGAATCAGCCTACTTTGAACCTGTTCAGGTTCGCAGAACTTCTAAAAAACTGGGACTGAGATCAGACGCTTCCGCAAGATACGAAAAAGGCGTTGATCCGCTTATCAGCATGACTTGTCTTGAAAGAGCATTTGAACTTGTTGAAATGCTGGGTGCAGGAGAGGTTGTTAAAACTGTAATTGACAATGACTTTACAGATAAAACTCCTAAATCCGTTGATTTCAGTGCTGAATGGATAAATAATTTCCTTGGTACAGATATTCCGGAAGCCGACATGATAAAATACTTAAATTCACTGGATTTTACTGTTGAAAACGGCAAGGCAATTGCTCCGAGCTTCAGAATTGATATAGAGTACAAAGCTGATATTGCTGAAGAGGTAGCAAGAATTTACGGCTACAATAATATCCCGTCTTCACAGTTCAAGGGAGTTGCCGAAGCAGAATACACTCCTGAGCAGAAATTTGCCAGATCTATTGAAAATACAATGACAGCACTTGGATGCTATGAAATATCCACATTCTCATTTATTTCTCCAAAATACTTTGACAAGATAAATCTTCCTGCTGACAGCACACTCAGAAAAACTGAAACTATCATCAATCCTCTTGGTGAGGATACAAGCGTTATGAGAACTACAACTATTCCTTCCATGCTTGAAATTCTTTCCAAAAACTATAACAACAGAAATGCTGAAGCCAGATTATTTGAAATCGGCAAGGAATACCTACCTACAGATCCTGACAAGCTGCCGGACGAACCTCTTCGCCTCACAATCGGAATGTACGGCGGAAATGTTGATTTCTATGACATCAAAGGCATTTCCGAAACCCTTTTAAATACTCTCAGAATATATGGCTGTGAATATGTAAGAACCTCTGATTCAGATGCATTTGATGAAGCGTGTGCATTCCATCCGGGAAGAAGTGCCGTAATTTTAAAAGACGGTACTGCCATTGGAATTCTGGGTGAAATTCATCCGGACGTTGCTGAAAACTACGGAATTGAAACTAAGGTTTATGCGGCAAAATTCAATATTCCGCAGATGCTTGAGCTTTCACAGAAGGAAGTAACATACAAACCGCTTCCTAAATTCCCGGCAACAACCAGAGATTTAAGTCTTATCTGTGATGAAAAGCTGCCGGCTGCGGCAATCGAAAAGGCTATCAGAAATGCTGCAGGCAGTGTCCTTGAAAAGGTTACATTATTTGATGTATACAAGGGCAAGCAGATTGAAGAAGGAAAGAAAAGTATTTCATATTCCATCAGCATGCGCTCTCATGACGGTACACTGACTGACGAACAGGCTGATTCCGTTATGAAAAAGGTTCTGAAAGCACTTAAGGAAATCGGTGCAGAACTGAGAATGTAATCACATCTTATACAAGTTCACCATAAAATCAACTAACTTTTCAAATCTATAAAATTGATTATACAAAGGGAACGTCCTCACTTGATGGGCGTTCCCTCTTGCTAAATTGCCGTAAATAAAATTTAGCCATTTACCCTTTGCGGAACACCTCTCAGGCAAAGCTCCCTGCCCTTACAAGCTTTTGAAAAAGCCTGACCAAAACTTTCAAACAGTTATCATATCTTAGCTTCTGTACCTGTACGGTTATCAATAAGCTTATATATGGTTTTCTGTATTATTATGTACACTATCATTGTAAGCAATGCGAAAATAACAGTTTCTGCTATTACATTCATACGGTCAAGATGCGTAAGCCTGTCAATCACTGCAATGATCTGAATGGAAAATACAGCGGATATAATGGGTATGATTAAATTATCTGTGAAGCTGAAATGTATTCTTGTAATTTTAATAATCATTATAAGTCTGGTTGTATTACATACAATATTGCTTGTAAGGTATGATATAACTATACCGTAAAATCCGAATATCGGCACACATATAAGCAGTACTGAAATTCGTATAGTGTATTCTACAAGGTAATTAAGAGATGAAAAACTATGTTTTCCCATGCCCTTGAGAATCCCCTCAAGAATGATCTCAAGATATATGAACGGAACAGCTGGAGAAAGTATCGTAATTATTTTTCCGGCAAAATAATCACCGCTCATCAAGTATCCTATTTCCTTTCCGAAGCACAGAAAAATTACTGCAATGAAAATTGAAAAGCTGAAAGTCTGTCTTAAAACTTTATTTATAAGGCTTACATTTTTGTCATTATTGTCTGCACCCCTCTCTCGGGACAATTCCGGAACAAGTATACTGGACAAACTGCATAAAATACTTGACGGAAAAAATAATGCCGGAATTACGATAGCTTCAAATATACCAAACTGACTTAAAGCTTCAGCTGTGGAATTTCCGTATTGTTTTAATGTAAGCGGAACAAGTGCATCATTTGTACTGCTGAGTACTGATGTAACAATACTGTTTAAAAAAATTGGTACTGAAGACATAACAAACCATTTGAATCCTATGGAACAATCATTGTTACACGAACGCCTGAATTTCAGATAGCATAAAATAAGAAAAATACAGCTGAAAATCTGTCCGGCTGCAATACTCAGAGCAAACGCTGTCAGGACATTGATTTTTCCCTCTGTAATACAGAATTCTGCAAAAAAAGCAAACAGTCCGGACTTTATCAGAAACTCCAGCGTTCCGCCGGCAGCTGCAACTGTGACATTTCTGATGGCATTAAAATAACCTTTGATACAAGCACTTACAGAACCAAACGGCAGTATCAGTGCCAGTATTCTTATGGGGATTATCATCTGATCGGTTTTTAAAATATTAATGCTTATTATTTTTGAAAAAATAAATATTACAGATGATGTAATAACACTTAGTCCTACAGACGATATAATACCATAATTGAAAACCCGTCCGGGATTTCCGTCTTTTTTCCCTATCTCCTCAGAAATAAACCGGCTTGATGAAAGATAAATATTTCCGCTTGAAACAATCGTTGCAAAAGAAAAAAAAGTACTTATCAGTGAAATCATACCCATAACTGACGAGCCTAATTTTCGTGTAATAAATACATTCAGAAGCAAAGACAACCCCTGAAGAGCAAGATCTATAACCGTAAGAAAACAGGTATCCCTAAATATTTTGCTTTTATTCATCGTTTTATTATCCCTCCGATATTAATAGCCCTTTTTAAGTTTATTACAAAAATCGGAGAATAATGCTTTATTTTTGTTGACGATGTGAAAAATATAATATATAATTAATATGTGGACTGCTGATGCAATCTACATTATTCGTAAATTAATTTTATTTTCCGGAGGCAGACTTTGAAAAATCAAGTTTCAGTATCAATTCTAAGTGCAGATTTTCTGGAATTGAAAACAGAAATAGACAAAATTGAAAAAAGTAATGCGGATATGCTGCATTTTGATGTTATGGACGGCGTATTTGTTCCGAATATATCATTCGGATTTCCAATTCTGGAAACTGTAAATAAATATACTGACATGCATCTTGATGTACATCTCATGATCATAAATCCTGTAGATTACATTGAACAGTGCGTCAGGTGCGGCGCTGATACTGTCACTATTCACCTTGAATGCGACAGCGATATTGCCCAGACTATAAAAATGATTAAAAAATCGGGTGTAAAAGCAGGACTTTCCATAAAACCCTCCACTCCGTTTGAATCTGTAATTCCATATCTGGACAAAATTGACATGCTTCTGATAATGACGGTAGAACCGGGATTCGGCGGACAGTCATTCATATCAGATATGCTGAATAAAATATCCTCAGCTAAAAAATATATAGATGAACATAATTTAAATGTAAGCATACAGGTTGACGGTGGAATCAATGAAAAAACCGGAAAGCTTGCGTCAGATGCCGGTGCAGATATTCTTGTAGCCGGAAGCTATATTTTCAAAAACGGCAGTGTGACAGAGGCTGTAGCATCTTTAGCCGGGCAATGATAATACTTTCTGTATTGCTTCAGATGACTCTATGCAGCTGAAATATTCTTCTGTAACTCCTGTGTTAATTTCATTTCCCGGCAGAACTTTGCAGTATTGTCCGGCTATTCCGGTCAGAATATAGTAATCTGACCTCACTCCTATAATAAGGCGTATATGATTATTATTGCCGTAAAGCTGACTGAACTTTATTTTTTTCATATAAGAATCTCCTAACCGAAAGCAGAAATTTCTGAGTTTCTCAAAATCTTCAAACTGACAGATAAGAACTTTTCCGGATGCATCGGATTTCTGACTTTCCCCGGAACATGAAATAAAAATCAGACATCCGCTTTTCTTTGCAAAAACTTCAACATACAATTTTTCATTACTCATATCAATATTCAGTATCTCGGATATTTCATCTGACAGCATAATAATCAATTTTTTTATACATGAAGAATCTATATCATAAAAATTTATTTCAAGCTTTTCAAGATCATTTTTATTCAGGTAAATTTTCAGTGCATAGTCGTTCAGTTTATCAATAGTCATTCTTCAGCCTCCCGCATATATTCTTGCCTGTCTTTCAGGAAAAAAACATATATAATTATTTTATTCCCAAACAAATTAAATGTGTATAATAACGGAGACCAAAATGAAAAAGAAAAAAAATGTATATAAGCCCAAACGGCATCCTCATCTTTTGAGCAATATCCTTTCAATAATGTTTACTCTTGTTATTGCTTCGTTTTTCGCAGTTATCGGATACAGTGTTGCAAAACCCTTCGGGGAAATCGGCGAAATATCGTCCAGCAGAACAGATTCCGGAGTTAATGACAATCTTGAAACTGTTGAAAGTGAAAGTGTAAAAATCCCAAGAGGCTTTAAAGCATACTGGATAAAGGACAGGGAAATCCCGGATCTCAAAACACTGCAGAGTACTCTGGACAGCATAAGCACAAGTGAATATAACATGGTTATTGTACCGCTGAAAATTGAAGGAGGTACACTCAATTATAATTCATCCAATGAAGGTGCAGTCCTTGCAGAAGCCGGAAACGAACTGTCACTTTCATCTGTAATTGAAGCTGTGAAGGCTTCCGGATTTACTCCCGCTGCATCTATAAATACAATGCAGGACAACTTATATCCAAAAGCAAACAAAAATGCCGGATTTTTATTGGAATCCTCAAAAGCCTTATGGCTGGATTCCAATAATAAAGAAAAAGGCAAACCGTGGATGGATCCTTCGTCTTCTGCATCAAAAGAATATCTCTCTTCTCTGACAGGTGAAATTGCTCAGGCAGGCTTTGAATATATTATAAGCACAAATGTTGAATACCCTGCATTCAGCGAAAATGCTCTTAAAGATATTGGTTCTAAGGTTACTGACAGCAACAGATATCTGGATCTTATTGATACAGTCAATACTATGAACAAAATTGCTGAGGACAAGGACAGCAATATGTGGATTGAAATTCCTGCTTACGAAATGCTTACAGGCACTTGTGAAGTCTTTCAGCCTATTCTCTTAAATACTCAGAAATATGTTTTAAAAATTGATCTGAGTAAATTCAATTCAGAAATAGAATGCAACGGCAAAAAAATAAACTTTGCCTCTATGAGTATCGGTGAAAAGGTTAAAACAATATGTGAAGAAACTGAAACAAAAATATACAAGACATCATTTATTCCCGAAATTTCTTCACTTTCACTAACAAGTACTCAAAAAGCTGAAATATACAGTACATTTTCAGACCTGAAATATGATTCATATATAATAAGATAAAAATTGCACTTATTTGCAGTACCGGCTCTGCAGATAAGTGCATTCATTTCCTGTGAAAATATATTCTTATTTTTTAAAAAAGAAAAAATTTCTGTTAAATGTTTAGAATATCATTGCATTTAATGTGAAAATATGATAAAATAAACTCCTGTAAACTAAAATAAATTATCCGAAAGGCCGTGATGTTAGGGTTGGAAAAAAAGTTGACATTATATGGTTTTAATAATCTCACAAAAACATTAAGTTTTAATATCTATGATGTCTGCTATGCGAAAAGTAAGCGTGAACGAATGGATTATATTAGGTATATTGATGAACAGTATAATTCCGAACGTCTTACAAAGATTTTGTGCGATGTCACTAAAATGATTGGTGCTACTATACTTAATATATCAAAACAGGATTACGAACCTCAGGGTGCTTCTGTAAATATTCTCATTGCAGAAGGTCACGTTCCGGAAAAAATTGATAAATCATGCAATCAGGGACTTGGCTTTGTACAGAACGACACTATTCACGCCCACCTTGACAAAAGCCATGTTACTGTTCATACATTTCCGGAATCACATCCTGAAAATACTGTATGTACATTCAGGGTTGATATAGACGTTGCCACATGCGGTGAAATATCCCCGCTGAATACTCTGGACTATCTTATAAGCAGCTTTGATTCTGACATTATTACTATTGATTACCGTGTCAGGGGTTTCACAAGAGATATGTGCGGAAAAAAGTATTTTATAGATCATGACATAACTTCAATTCAGGATTATATCGACAGCAAAACTCTTACTAAATATGATGCAATAGATGTCAATGTTTATCAGTCGAATATTTTCCATACTAAAATGCTGATCAAGGAAATCCAGCTTCAGAACTATCTGTTCAATACTGATGTTTATGAACTACCACCCAAAGAAAGACTGGATATTACAAACAGTCTGAGACGGGAAATGATTGAAATTTTCAGTGGAATGAATATTTACTGACAAGGGGGCTTTGATTATGATATTTTCCCAGAGCAAAGCACCTGTTCTTGAGGCAATGCAGCAGCATCTTCAGAACAGAGTCGTTCCATTTGATGTTCCGGGACATAAAGGCGGAAGAGGTAATGCAGAGCTTACTGACTTTCTTGGCAAGTCATGCCTTAAAGCTGATGTCAACTCAATGAAACCACTGGACAATCTATGTCATCCGGTTTCTGTTATCAAAGAAGCACAGGATCTTGCCGCTGAAGCATTCGGTGCAGAAAACGCATTTTTTATTGTAAACGGTACTACTGGTTCAGTACAGGCTATGATAATGACCGCATGCAAAGCTGGCGAAAAAATCATCATGCCCAGAAATGTTCACAGAAGCGCAATTAATGCTCTTGTTGTCAACGGTGCAATACCTGTTTATGTAAATCCGGGAACAAACAAGGAACTGGGTATTCCTCTTGGTATGTCTGTTGAAAACGTTAAAAAGGCAATCGAAGAAAACCCAGACGCCAAAGCGGTTCTTATTAATAATCCAACATATTACGGCGTCTGTTCAGATTTAAGGGAAATCGTACGTATTGCACATGAACACAATATGCTGGCTCTTGTTGATGAAGCTCATGGCACTCATTTTTATTTCGGTGAAGATATGCCCGTGTCAGGTATGGCAGCCGGAGCAGACATGGCAGCTGTAAGTATGCATAAAACCGGAGGTTCACTGACCCAAAGTTCAATTTTACTGTGCGGTCCAAACATAAATGGCGATTATGTACGCCAGATAATTAATCTTACCCAGACTACAAGCGGTTCATATCTTCTCATTTCATCTCTGGATATTGCAAGAAAAAATCTTGCCCTGAATGGTAAATCAATATTTAATAAAACTGTACAATTTGCAGAATACGCAAGAAATGAAATCAACAAGCTCGGCGGATATTATGCATTCGGCAAGGAGCTTTGCGATAATGATGCATTTTATGACTTTGACAAAACAAAGCTCTCTGTTCATACCCGTGATATTGGTCTTGCGGGAATTGAAGTATATGACATTCTCCGTGACGATTACGGCATACAGATTGAATTCGGGGACATCGGCAACATACTTGCTATCATTTCTGCCGGAGACCGTGCACTGGAAATTGAACGTCTGATTTCCTCACTTTCTGAAATAAAACGTCTTTATTCCAAAGACAAAAGCGGAATGTTCGACCATGAATATATTAATCCGGAAGTCATAACTGCTCCACAAAAGGCTTTTTACAGCAGGAAACGGTCAGTACCTATCAATGAAAGCAGCGGACATGTATGCGGCGAATTTGTAATGTGCTATCCTCCCGGAATTCCGATTCTTGCTCCGGGTGAAAAAATAACAGATGAAATAATAAATTATATTAATTATGCCAAGGAAAAAGGCTGTTTTATGACAGGTACACAGGATATTAAAATTGAAAATATCAATATTGTTGAAGAATAGGAGCAGAAAATGGAACTTTGGTACACGGAAAAACATACCGATAACGTAAAATTTTCTATAAGGGTCGATAAGCATCTGAGAAGTGCTGAAAGTGAATTCCAGAGAATTGATATTTTTGAATCTCAGGAATTCGGCCGAATGCTTACTCTTGACGGATACCTTATGGTTACTGAAAAGGACGAATATATTTATCATGAAATGATAACTCATGTCCCAATGGCTGTAAATCCTGACATTCAGAATGTTCTTGTAATCGGTGCCGGAGACGGCGGAACAATAAGAGAGCTTACACGGTATAATCATGTAAAAAATATCGATATGGTTGAAATAGACGAAATGGTGGTAGAAATCTGCCGTGAATATCTGCCCCAGACCGCCTGCCGTCTGACTGATCCGAGAGTTCATATATTTTATCAGGATGGTCTGCGGTTTGTCCGAAACAAAGAAAATGAATACGACCTTATAATCGTAGATTCCACAGACCCCTTCGGTGTGGGTGAAGGACTGTTTACAAAGGAATTTTATGGCAACTGCTACAAGGCTCTTAAAAGCGACGGTATTCTTGTAAACCAGCATGAAAGTACATTTTATACTTCCTATGCAAATTCTATGAAAAGAGCCCACAGCAGAATAAAATCCACTTTCCCGATCGCACTGGTATATCAGGCTCATATTCCTACATATCCGTCAGGTCACTGGCTTTTCGGATTTGCTTCTAAAAAATATGACCCCAGAGCCGATCTGAAAGCAGATTGGTGGAACAGTCTGGGTATAAAAACCAGATACTACAATACAATACTTCATACAGGCTGCTTTGCAATCCCTAACAATGTCAGGGATCAGTTAAGAGAATCAGGAGAACATAAATAATAATGGAAAAAAATATACACACATTTATAGGCTGCGACAATGATTATGATGAAAGCAAAATAGTTATTTTTGGCGCACCTTTTGACAGTACGACCTCATACCGTCCGGGTACAAGATTTGCAAGCTCTGCTATGAGAAATGAAAGCTTCGGCATTGAAACATACAGTCCATATCAGGACAAGGATCTTATGGATATAAAAGTCTTTGACGGCGGTGATCTTGAGCTATGCTTCGGCAGTCCGGAATCGGCTTTAAAGGATATTGAGGAATTTTCATCTGAAATTCTAAAAGATCACAAGCTTCCTGTTATGATAGGCGGAGAACATCTGGTAACTTTAGGAGCAGTCCGTGCAGCGGTGAAAAAACACCCTGATCTATGTATAATCCACTTTGATGCCCATGCAGATTTAAGAGATGATTATCTGGGACAAAAACTTTCTCATGCATGCGTGATGAGAAGATGCCATGAGCTTGTGGGAGATGGGAGAATCTTTCAGTTTGGCATAAGAAGCGGCGACAGAGAAGAATTTATATGGGGAAAAAAGCATGTTTCCACAAATAAATTTAATTTTACAGGACTTGAAAAAATCAAAGATAAAATAAAAAATAAGCCCGTTTATTTTACTCTGGATCTTGATGTACTTGATCCTTCATGCTTTCCGGGTACTGGTACTCCGGAAGCAGGGGGAGTAAATTTCACAGAGCTTATGCTTGCTATTCAGTTCGTTTCTACACTGAATGTAATAGGACTTGATGTTAATGAGTTATCCCCTGCACTCGACCAGAGCGGTGCGTCAACTGCTCTTGCGTGCAAACTTTTAAGAGAAATTTTATTATATTTTTATAAGGAGAACTGAAATGGGATTTTTTGATAAATTTAAGAAAAAGAAAGATGACCTTACAAGTGAACTGGAAAATTATAAATCCGATTCAGCCAAATCGTCAGAAGACGATAATATACAGCAATCACTTGATGAAATGTCAGCCGCCAGAAAGATACTGAAAGAAATATATGATGAAACATCTGTAAACTGTGTAACAATGGAACTGACAGACGCAAAACCGTCAATTTTTGAAAGTAAATTAGGCGGTATGGGCTATATTCCTCATGACGGAAACTTTCCTCAGGACAGCAAGGGTAATCAGCTAAGACTTCTTGCACAAATTAAATGTTCTGATATTTCACTTGAAGATTTCCCTAAGCAGGGACTTTTACAGTTCTGGATTCTGAATAATGACTTAAGCGGTGCTGATTTTGAAAATAACACAAAACAGGATTCCTTCAGAATTGTGTATCATAAGAATATTGACAATAGTGTTACTGAGGAAGAAGTAAAATCAAAATTTTCCAGGAATGAATTTGACGATGATGATATGATGCCTGTAACGGGTGAATACGGTGTAACATTCACAGCTGATACTGATTTCATGTCGGATAATGACTACAAATTTAATAAAATATTCTGCGATAAATATAACAAGCTGAATTCTCCTAAAACAATATCAACAATGTATAATGTTGAATGTGATCTTGATGAAATTGAAGAATATACTACAGGATCAGAAAAAGCGTTCGGGCATAAAATAGGCGGATATCCGGGATTTACACAATATGATCCAAGAGACGAAGGAGATACCCACGATTTTCTCCTGCTTCAGCTTGACAGTGATTTCGACGATGACGATGACAAAATTATGTGGGGCGACTCTGGAATCTGCAACTTCTTTATAAGCCGTGAAAAACTTAAAAATCTTGATTTCAGTGATGTTTTATATAACTGGGACTGCTGCTGAAAAATTCTAAACCTGAAAGGAATTAAAACTATGTCTAAAGCATTAATTATAGGTGCCGGCGGAGTAGCCGGAGTTGTTATTCACAAGTGCTGCCAGAACAGCGAAGTATTTACAGAAATCTGCATAGCAAGCAGAACAAAATCCAAGTGTGACAAATTCAAGGAAGAATTGCAGAACAAAACATCCACAAAAATCACTACTGCTCAGGTGGATGCAAATAAGGTCGAGGAACTTGTTGCTTTAATTAACAAAGAAAAACCGGATATTGTAATAAATGTTGCTCTTCCCTATCAGGATCTGACAATTATGGACGCATGTCTGGAAACAAAAACAGACTATCTTGATACTGCAAATTATGAACCTGAGGATACTGCAAAATTTGAATACAAATGGCAGTGGGCATACAGAGAACGCTTTGAAAAAGCAGGAATTACGGCTGTTTTAGGCTGTGGATTTGATCCGGGTGTTACAGGAGTATTCTCCGCATATGCCCAGAAGCATTATTTTGATGAAATTAATTATATTGATATTCTCGACTGCAACGGCGGAGATCATGGCTATCCATTTGCAACTAATTTCAATCCGGAAATCAACATCCGTGAAGTATCTGCAAAGGGCAGCTATATCGAAAACGGAAAATGGGTTGAAACTGAACCTATGGAAATTAAAAGAGTTTACAACTTTGATGAAGTCGGTGAAAAGGATATGTACCTTCTTCACCATGAAGAGTTAGAATCTCTGGCAATCAATATCAAAGGTATCAGGCGAATCAGATTCTTTATGACATTTGGTCAATCTTATCTTACACATCTGAAATGCCTTGAAAATGTAGGAATGACATCAATTGAACCTATTATGTTTGAAGGAAAGGAAATCGTACCGCTTCAGTTTTTAAAGGCAGTACTCCCCGACCCTGCTTCACTGGGACCGAGAACTGTTGGTAAAACTAATATAGGCTGCATTTATCAGGGCTTCAAAGATGGAAAACCTGTTAATTATTATGTTTATAATGTCTGTGACCATCAGGAATGCTATAAGGAAGTAGGCTCTCAGGCTGTTTCGTATACAACCGGAGTTCCGGCAATGATCGGTGCTATGATGGTACTGACTGGCAAGTGGAAAAAAGCCGGCGTATACAATGTAGAAGAATTTGATCCGGATCCGTTTATGGATGCTCTTAATAAGTGGGGACTTCCATGGAAAGAAAACTTTAATCCGATTTTAGTAGATTAATATCAAAAGGAAAGGAAAAATTATGATTTTAGTAAATACTGATTATATAACAGGAAAAGAATTTGAAATGATTGCTCTCGTTAAAGGAAGTACTATTCAAAGCAAAAATATAGGCCGTGATATCACTCAAAGCTTTAAAACAATAGTCGGCGGAGAATTAAAAGCTTACACTGAAATGATGAATGAAGCCAGAGAGCTTGCAACAAACCGAATGATTAAAGAAGCAGAAGGGCTTAATGCAGATGCCATTATAAATATTCGTTACACAACATCTTCTATCACACAGGGTGCCGCTGAAGTTATGGCTTATGGTACTGCAGTTAAATTTTTATGATTTTCCAAAGGAAGGAAATCTGTAAATGCTTGATGTTAGTATAATTAAAACCCCTTGCTATGTTATAGATGAAGCAAAGCTTATCAGTAATCTTGAAATTCTCAAATCAGTACAGGATAAAACAGGCTGCAAAATTCTGCTTGCACAAAAGGCATTTTCAAATTTCAATTTTTATCCTCTGATTTCAAAATATCTTGCCGGAACTACAGCAAGCGGTATTAACGAAGCGATGCTTTCACATGATTATATGCCGAATGCTGAAAACCACGTTTTTGCTCCGGCTTATACTGAATCCGATATGTCAGAAATTGTAAAAATATGTGATCACATTGTATTTAATTCATTCGGTCAATGGGAAATGCATAAAAATACAATAAAAAATTCCGGACGAAATATTGAATGCGGAATCAGAATCAATCCCGAATATTCTGAAATTGAAACAGATATTTACAACCCATGCTTTAAAGGTTCACGAATGGGTGTTACTCTTAAAAATTTTGATGACAGCAAACTTGACGGTATCAGCGGACTGCATTTCCATACTATGTGTGAACAAAATTCTGATACCCTGGAGCGTACTATTAAAGTCGTTGATGAAAAATTCGGCAGACATCTTAAGAATATGAAATGGATAAACTTTGGCGGAGGTCATCATATTACAAGAGATGATTATGATATTCAAAAGCTTATTGAATGCATAATGTATTTTAAAAATAAATATCATATTCAGGTTTACCTTGAACCGGGTGAGGCAGTTGCATTAAATGCAGGTTATCTGGTTTCAAGTGTTCTTGACATAATTGAAAATGGTATGGATATTGCAATTTTAGACGCATCTGCCGCATGCCATATGCCTGATGTACTGGAAATGCCTTACCGTCCTGATATAATCGGAAGTGGGAAGGCAAATGAAAAAAAATATACTTATCGTCTGGGAGGCAATACCTGTCTTGCCGGAGATATAATAGGAGACTACTCCTTTGACGCTCCGCTGAAAATAAATGATAAACTGATTTTCTGTGATATGGCAATTTATACCATCGTCAAGAACAATACTTTCAATGGAATTAATCTGCCGTCGATTGCTGTTCTCCGTAAAAACGGCAGTCTTGAAATGATATGCGAATATAATTATGAACACTTTGCACAGCGTCTGGGCAATGACAGGATATACCATGAACAGTAATTATTCAAACTGTAAATTATGCCCAAGACAATGCGGTACAAACAGAAGCATTACAGCAGGTGTCTGCGGTTCTGGTGACAAAGTAAAAGCTGCTAAAGCATGTCTGCATTACTGGGAAGAACCTCCTATAAGCGGCAAAAACGGTTCAGGTGCTGTATTCTTCTCAGGCTGCTCATTAAAATGCTGTTTCTGTCAGAACTATCAGCTAAGTCATGATGGATTCGGCAGGGAAATCACCACAGAAAGACTTGGTAATATTTTTCTTGAATTACAAGAACAGGGTGCGGAAAATATTAATCTGGTAAATCCTACCCACTATGTTTACTCCATCATCAAAGCCCTTGATATGGTAAAACACAAACTTAATATTCCGGTTGTATATAACAGCGGAGGTTATGACCGTGTTGAAACTTTAAGGCTTCTTAAAGGATATATTGACATATATTTGCCTGATTTAAAGTACTTTTCCAGTGATCTTTCAAAAAAATATTCACAAACACCTGATTATTTTGAATATGCATCAAAAGCAATTCTTGAAATGCATAATCAACAGCCTGAGCTTATGTGGAACGGAAACTTACTTCAAAAAGGACTGATTATCAGGCATCTGATACTTCCCGGCTGTCGTCATGATTCTATTAAAATTATAAAATGGCTGTCTGAAAATCTGCCTGTTGACAGCTTTTTACTAAGCCTTATGAGCCAATATACACCAACGTATAACAGCAGTAAGTTTCCGGAAATAAACAGAAAGGTGACCACGTTTGAATATAATTCAGTACTTGACCAAGTAATAAAACTGAATATAAATGGATATACTCAGGATAAAAAATCTGCTTCACTGAAATATACACCTGACTTCAATCTTAATGGAATATAAAATCTCCCCTTGACCATAAAGTCAAAGGGAGATTTCTTTATATCAGCTTAGTACCATCATTATCAATATGAAATTCCTTTACCTCCCATCCGATCAGTCCAGCATTATCAAGAGAGAATTTCATTTTACCGGCAAAATATGTATTATTTTCATCAACTATCGCAACAATTGTCGGTCCGGCACCGCTTATATATGTCGCATATGCTCCATGATTATACGCTATGTCAAATACTTCTCTGGCATTGGGAATCAGTTCCATTCTGTAAGGCTGATGCAGCTTATCATGTACACCTGTTCTTAAATTTTCAAATTTACCCGTAAGAAGTGACGCTGAAAATAGCGCAGCTCTGGACAAATTATAAACCGCATCCTTATGCGAAACCTCAGTTGGCAGACAAGCTCTTGCCTTTTCTGTTTTAAGTTCAAAATCCGGGATAATTGCAGCAAATTTAAGCTTTGTATAAACCTCCTGCTTCACCCAATGTACCTTCTGACCATCAAAAACAGCAGTCACAATTCCCCCCAGCAATGCCGGAGCAGTATTGTCAGGATGACCCTCAATCTGTGCCGCAAGGTCAACAAGATCATCTGCTGTAAGAGGATTTCCAAGCAATGTGTTTGCACCTACAAGACCGGCAACAATGCATGCGGAGCTTGAGCCTAATCCCCTTGCCATGGGAATATTATTTGTCTGACGAATTTTAAGACCGCTTATTTTTTTTCCGCATACATTAAATAAATCTTTTGCAGAAACATATATCAGGTTATTTTCATCAACTGGTACTTCAACATTGTCAAGAGAGGAAATTTCTATTTTATCAGACTCTTCCATCTCAACATAATTATAAAATGTCAGTGCAAGTCCCAGTGCATCAAAACCAGCACCCAGATTTGCAGACGTTGCGGGAATCTGTATTTTAATCATATTAAACCTCTGGAAGATTCTTCAGACTATCTTCCAGTTCCTTATCAGTAGGAATATAATCTGTCATAACGCCGTCATTATATTTCTGATATGCAACCATATCAAAATAACCTGTACCAGTAAGACCGAACAAAATAGTTTTTTCCTCTCCTGTCTCCTTGCATTTCAGTGCCTCATCAATTGCAACTCTGATTGCGTGACTGCTTTCCGGTGCAGGCAGTGTACCCTCAATTCTTGCGAACTGTGTAGCTGCATCAAATACGGAAGTCTGTTCAACTGATCTTGCTTCAATCAGACCCTCATCATAAAGCTCGGAAACAACACTGCTCATACCGTGATAACGAAGTCCTCCGGCATGATTAGCTGATGGAATAAATCCGCTTCCCAGAGTGTACATTTTAGAAAGTGGGCATACTTTTCCTGTATCACAGAAGTCATAAGCATACTTACCTCTTGTCATTGACGGGCATGAAGCCGGTTCAACAGCAATAAATTTATAGTCAGCTTCCCCTCTGAGCTTACGTCCCATAAACGGAGAAATAAGTCCGCCAAGATTTGAACCGCCGCCGGCACATCCGATAATAATGTCAGGTTTGATATCGTACTTGTCGCATGCAGCCATTGTTTCCAGACCAATAATTGACTGATGCAGCAAAACCTGAGACAAAACCGAACCCAGAACATATCTGTAACCTTCACTGGAAACAGCAGTTTCCACTGCCTCAGAAATTGCACATCCCAGAGAACCAGTTGTACCCGGGAACTGTTCAAGGATTTTTCTTCCAACATTTGTTGTATTGGACGGTGAAGGTGTAACGGAAGCACCATAGGTTCTCATTACTTCACGTCTGAAAGGTTTCTGTTCATAGGACACCTTAACCATGTATACTTTGCAGTCAAGGCCGAAGTAAGAACATGCCATTGAAAGTGCAGTACCCCACTGACCGGCACCTGTTTCAGTAGTAACACCTTTAAGCCCCTGTTTTTTAGCATAATATGCCTGAGCGATTGCACTGTTAAGCTTATGGCTTCCGGAAGTATTATTTCCCTCAAATTTATAGTAAATTTTAGCAGGTGTTCCCAGAGCCTTTTCAAGGAAATACGCACGTACCAGCGGTGAAGGGCGATACATCTTGTAAAAGTCACAAATTTCTTCAGGAATATCAAAATAAGCTGTATCATTATCAAGCTCCTGCTTTGCAAGCTCTGTACAGAATACTCCGCTTAATTCTTCCAGGGTCATCGGTTTCAATGTAGCCGGATTAAGTAAAGGTGCCGGTTTCTTTTTCATATCAGCCCTTACATTATACCACTGTTTGGGCATTTCATTTTCCTCAAGATAGATTTTATAGGGAATTTTATTTTCCATAGGATTATACCTCACAATTTTAAAATATATTTTTATTTTACCAGTTTTTAAAAAAGTTGTCAATACAAAATGAAATTTTCTGCCTGAATCTATTATGCATTATTCCTCATAAAAAGAAGTAATATCTTCAATACTTTTATATTTAGGTATTTCCGGATTTGCATTACTGCATCTCAATCTGATTACGCTCACAAATATATAAATTATTATATATCTCATAATTCTTATGATAAAGATAGCACACTGCTACTGCAAATCTGCAATAACAGTGTGCTTATATAATCCGCCATATCAGTCTTACGATATCACAAATCACTCAACCAATTTTACAGATTAATTTATTTCATTGAAGAAATATTAATTCTATTCAATGCACGTTTAAGCTTCATTTCAGCAAGTCTGTGTTCAAAATCACTCTTGCTTTCATTCAGACGTTTTAAAGCGTCTTCCTGAGAACGCTTTGCCCAGTCAAGATCTATTTCGTCTGCCCATTCTGCTGCCATAGCAAGAATTGTTGTAGTCTCCTTAGATACCTTAAGCACTCCGCCTGAAATTGCAGCCACCTTAAATTCACCGTCTATTTTTACACGAAACGGTCCGGGTGGCAGATCGGAAACATAATTTTCATGACCTGCAAGGACACCGATATCGCCCTCAGTAGTTCTGACGATTATCTGTTCTGTTTCAGAATCAAAGAAAACCTTTTCCGGTGTGATAATTTTTAATTTAAAAGACTTCATCAGCTTTCACCTTTTTTAGCCTTTTCAACTGCTTCATCAATTGTACCGACAAACAGGAATGCTGATTCAGGAAGATCATCATGTTTTCCTTCAATAATTTCCTTAAAGCCTCTTATTGTTTCTTTTATCGGTACATACTTGCCCTTCATACCTGTAAACTGTTCTGCAACAGTAAACGGCTGAGACAAAAATCTCTGAATTTTTCTTGCACGGTTAACTGTCAGCTTATCCTCATCTGAAAGCTCGTCCATACCCATAATAGCAATAATATCCTGAAGTTCAGTATATCTCTGAAGAATTGTCTGAACAGCTCTTGCCACCTCATAATGCTCATGACCCACGATTTCGGGTGACAGAATTCTTGAATTACTTTCCAGCGGATCAACTGCCGGATAAATACCCAGTGAAGAAATCTGTCTTGAAAGAACAGTTGTAGCGTCCAGATGAGCAAATGTTGTTGCCGGTGCCGGGTCAGTCAGGTCATCTGCCGGAACATATACTGCCTGAACAGATGTAATTGAACCTCTGTTTGTTGATGTAATACGTTCCTGAAGTGCACCCATTTCTGTTGCCAGAGTCGGCTGATAGCCAACGGCTGACGGCATACGTCCGAGAAGTGCTGAAACCTCTGAACCTGCCTGAGTGAAACGGAAAATATTATCAATGAACAAAAGTACGTCCTGACCCTCAACATCACGGAAATATTCCGCCATTGTAAGTCCTGAAAGACCAACTCTCATTCTTGCTCCAGGCGGTTCATTCATCTGACCGTAAACCAGAACAGTTTTGTCAATAACTCCGCTTTCCTTCATTTCATTGTAAAGGTCATTACCTTCTCTTGTACGTTCGCCTACGCCGGTGAATACTGAAATACCGCCGTGCTGATTGGCAACGTTATTGATAAGCTCCTGAATAAGTACTGTTTTACCTACTCCGGCACCTCCGAAAAGACCGATTTTACCGCCCTTAAGATAAGGTGCAATAAGATCGATAACCTTTATGCCTGTTTCCAGAACTTCATTTGAAGCTGTCTGTTCTTCATAGCTTGGAGCTTCTCTGTGAATGCTCCATTTTTCTTTTGTTTCAACTGGAGCGCCGTCATCAACCGGCTCTCCCAGCAGATTAAAAATTCTGCCCAAAGTTTCCTTACCAACCGGTACCTTAATCGGTGAACCGGTATCAACTGCATCCATACCTCTTACCAGTCCGTCAGTACTGCTCATAGCAATGCATCTTACAATATCATCGCCGATATGCTGAGCAACCTCAAGAACCAGTTTTTTGCCGTGATTATCAACTTCTATAGCATTAAGCAAATTCGGAAGACAATCTTTATCAAACTGTATGTCAACAACCGCACCGATAATCTGTACTATTTTTCCGGTATTCTGCATAATTTCCTCCGTATAAAAGCGATTAAAACCGCATTAATTTTGCACTATTCCTGTGCATTTGCACCACTAACTATCTCAGTAATTTCCTGAGTAATCGCAGCCTGACGAGCTCTGTTATACACAAGTGACAAGTTGCTTATCATTTCATTTGCATTGTCAGTTGCATTTTCCATAGCTGTTCGTCTTGCCGCCTGTTCAGCCGCAAATGAATCTACAATCGCTCCAAACAGAACACCTGCTATATATTTCGGGATAAGAGAATCAAATACCTCTTCCGGCGACGGATCATAATTGGTCAGACTGATATCACTCTTATCCACTTCAATGTCAAGAGGAATAAGAGGTATATGCTTTTCCTCCTGCACCAGCGGAGAAACGCAGTCAGTGTAAAAAAGCTCAACCCTGTCAATCTTATCCTTATTATAAACGTCTATTATCTTATCCGCAATACTCATAGCTCCGTAAATAGAGATATTTTCAGAAATATTTTCATATCTGGTCATAATCTTGAAATTACGCTTTTCAAAATATTCAACAGCCTTTCTGCCTATAGGCAGAATTACAACCTGAGTCTGTCCAGAAAGTTCATCATATCTCTTCTGAGCAAGCTTTAAAACATTTGCATTAAAGCCTCCGGCAAGACCTCTGTCACCGCCGATCACAACCAATAACGTCACATTATTTTTTCTTTTTCTTGTATAGATAGAACTGAATGTAGCGTCTTCCCTTACGATCTCGCACATTGCATCATAAATGGCATTAAAAAACGGTTTGGAGTTATCTGCTTTTTCTTTAGCTTTTCTAAGCTTTGATGAAGCTACAAGCTGCATAGCATTAGTAATCTGTTTTGTGCTTTCAACACTTTTCATGCGGCGTTTTATATCTTTCATATTTGATGAAGCCATAAAAATCTCCATTCATGCCGCTGTATGTCAATACAGCACGCCGTATTTTACCTGTGTAATTTCATTTATTTATCCGATATATATTTTGATGAAAAATCGGAAAGTACTTCTTTAAGTGCTTCTTCATTTTCTTTTGTCAGTTCCTTTGTTTCAGAAATTGACTTTATTATATCCGGATACGAGTTATCAATAAGCTCGAACAATTCATCCTGAAAATCTGATATCCGGTTTATTGGAATATCCTTAAGATAGTTATTAACAACAGCATAAATAATTATTACCTGATGTTCAACTGTCATAGGTGAATTTCTGTCCTGTTTAAGAACCTCAACAACTCGTTCGCCCTGTGCAAGTCTTGCCTTTGTATCAGCATCCAGATCAGATCCGAACTGTGAGAACGACTGAAGTTCACGATACTGAGAATATGTCAGCTTCAGGGATGATGAAACCTTTTTCATTGCTTTGATCTGTGCATCACCGCCTACACGAGAAACGGAGATACCAGGGTTAACCGCAGGACGTATACCTGAATTAAAAAGGTCTGTTTCCAGGAATATCTGACCATCAGTAATTGAAATTACATTAGTTGGAATGTAAGCGGAAACGTCCCCTGCCTGAGTTTCAATAATAGGCAGAGCTGTAAGGCTTCCGCCGCCGTAATCTTCATTCAGGCTGCATGCTCTTTCAAGCAGTCTTGAATGCAGATAGAAAACGTCTCCCGGGTAAGCTTCACGTCCCGGCGGACGTTTCAGCAGCAGCGACAGTGTACGATAAGCCACCGCATGCTTTGAAAGGTCGTCATAAATACACAAAACGTCCTTGCCCTGATTCAGGAAATATTCACCCATAGCACATCCTGAATAAGGAGCAATATACTGCAATGGTGCAAGCTCTGAAGCACTTGCAGATACAACAATAGTATATCTCATTGCTCCGGCCTTTTCCAGAGTTTCAACCACGTTTGCAACAGTAGAACGTTTCTGACCTATTGCAACATAGATGCATATAACATCCTGATCCTTCTGATTGATAATAGTATCAAGAGCAATTGCAGTTTTACCAGTTTGTCTGTCACCGATAATAAGTTCACGCTGTCCTCTTCCTATTGGAACCATAGCGTCAATAGCCTTAATACCGGTCTGCAATGGCTTATGAACCTTTTTTCTTGTAATGATACCAGGAGCAATTTTTTCAATCGGTTCTGTCTTATCAGTAACAATAGCGCCCTTGCCGTCAATAGGCTGTCCCAGAGCGTTTACTACTCTTCCCAGCAGTTCATCACCTACAGGAACAGACACGATTTTATTTGTTCTCTTTACCGGATCTCCTTCTTTGATCTCAGAATCGGAACCCAGCATAACTGCACCGACAAAATCACGCTCCAGATTAAGCGCCATGCCGTAAACTCCGCCCTCAAACTCAAGAAGTTCTCCGGACATACATTTTTCAAGTCCGTGAATTGTCGCAATACCGTCTCCGACAGTTACAACAGTACCCACATCCTTAAGCTCCAGCTTTGAGCTGTAATGCTTTATTTGTTCTTTAATAATACCAGTTATTTCATCCGGGCGTAAATTCATTAATACACCTTCTTCTAATTATTGTATTTTAAGCTGCTTGGCAACAGCTTCCAGTCTTCCCCTTATACTGTTGTCTATCAGGGTATTGCCCTGTTTTAAAATAATTCCGCCGATAATCGCCGGGTCAACTTCTTCCTTAAGCTTAACTGTTTTTCCGGATTTTTCCTCAAGCTTTTTTACAAGCTTGTCCCGCAGTTCTTTTTTAAGCGGCATACTTGTAATAACAGTCATTTCAGCAACATTTTTATATTCGTTATATCGAATATTAAAACTGTCAGTCATTTTGTCAAAATAACCTATTCTCTTTTTATCGGTAACAAGGCAGATAAAATCATGCACTATTCCCTCGCTGCCGAAAACACTGTTTATAACATTCTTTTTTTCGTCATTTAAAATCACCGGCGAGCCGAGGAGCTTTACAAGCTCAGGATTATCGTCAAAAACCATGCGGCACTGGTTCAGGTCTTCATGCACTTCTTCAATGCATCCTGATTCAGTACACAGTTCAAACAAGGCATCAGCATATAATTTTCCTACATCACCTGTCATTTCAAATCACCCACATTGTCAATAAATTCATTGATAAATCGTTCGTGATCGGCTTCAGTGATTTCCTTTTCAACAACCTTCTGTGCAACAAGAACTGCCAGTTCGGAAACTTCTCCCCTGAGTTCATTCTGTGCACGTTTCTTTTCTCTTTCAACATCTTCATCAGCTCTTGCAAGTATTGCTGACGCTTCGCTTTTCGCTTCGGAAATGATTTCGTCTGAGCGCATCTGAGCCTTTTTGGACGCTGCCTTTATCATCTGGGCAGATTCCTCCTTAGCTCCCTCCATCAGTCCTGAATATTCAGATTCAAGAGATTTTGCATGTTCCAGTGCCTCATCAGCCTTGTTATATGTTTCAGAGACATCATTCTGGCGCTCATCGAGAATTTTATATACTCTTCCGAAAAGAAAATGCTTAAACACCAGAAACAAAATCAGCAGATTGCATAATGTAAAAATTATGGTGCCGATGTCAATGGATAAAAATTCCAGCATTTATATTCCTCCAGCTTTTCTATTTTAATTTACAGCTTAGAGTTTACCCAGGAACGGATTAATAAACATCAGAATAAGAGCTACAACGAATGCATAAATACCTGTTGATTCAGCAACGGCACATCCGACGAACATTGTTCTTGTAACTGCGCCTGAAGATTCAGGCTGTCTTCCGATTGCTTCACAGGCTTTACCTACTGCAAAACCTTCACCAATACCAGGACCTATACCTGCGATCATTGCCAAACCAGCGCCGATAGCTGACGCTGCCAATACTAATGCTCTTTCCATAAATTACTCCATTTCTCCTCCGGTTTAAATTTAATAAAATGAATTTTTCCTCTTCCGGGGCAGAGGATTTTAGTCTTCTGCTTTTGCACTTGAAATATAAATCATTGTAAGCATTATAAAAATAAACGCCTGCATAAATCCTGAGAACAGATCAAAATAAAGCGACAGTATAGCCGGAAGACCTATTGTAAACACAGGCACAACCAGTCCTATTGCATTTGAAAGACCTGTCAGGGCAAAGTAAATAAGACTTGTGATAATCATACCGCCGGCAACGTTTCCGAAATGACGGAATGACATTGACACAGGTGTAGACACTTCGCTTACAATATTCAGCGGATTTATAAAGCTTTTAAGATAACCGCCGACACCGTCAGCCTTGATTTTTGCAGCCTCAATCATTATAAAGCTCATCAGAGCCCAGGTAAGCGTCGTACTGAAATCCGCAGTAACAGATCTCAGACCTATCAGACTTACAAGACTTCCGAAAATTGAAGAAGCAAACAAAGCTGCTATATAAGGACCAAAAGCCTTGTATCCTTCGCCCATAGTGTTTTTCACCAGATTATCCACAGTCTCAACAAGAAATTCTGCTATAACCTGTCTTTTCTTTTCTGGCTTTTTCTTCATGTCATGTGTCAGAAACAGCACTAATGCTGTCAAAGCGATTACAATTGCCCAGCTTATAAGTATTGTTTCAGTCACATTTATTCTGACACCGAAAACATCAAAGTGAAAAGCAATTTTAGGTCCATGTACATTAACTTCCTTGGCACCCTGAATAAAATCAGACGCTTTCATTCAGCCTTTTCCTCCTTCCTGAATAATGTTCTTCCCGCATAAATAAGCTTAGGATAAAAATACGGAATAACTGTACCAACCATACATCGCACAGATATAAGCATTGACACAGCGATTATCATCATAACAATAATCATTCTGACAATGTATCCGCCGAACATTTTATTCCCGGCTTTCATTCCTCCGCTTTTTACAATCCTGTAAACTGATTTATTAAGCAGAAAAAGATTTAGCAGCATACCGAATGTACCCATAAGCAATCCGATAGCAATTGATAAGGTAAATCCGATAAATACTACCGAAATCAGATATGCTGAAAGATTCAGAAATAATGATCTAACAAAAATAATTTTCAACTCTTTATTTAAATCTTCTTTTTCCAACAGCTTCCTCCGATATGTAATTTAACCTTATTAATTTTTATAACTACTATTATACCATATTTTTCAGAAAAATCAAATATTTTTTTAATTAATTTTATATTTTTTTATGTTAATTATATATAATTAGGACTTTTACTCATAAAATAAAAATGTTAAAACTGCTCAAAAAAGCGGCATTAATAATATATCAATACCAGATAATGAATCTGCCTTTTTATAAAATTATATTTATTCCGGCATAAATAGCAACGGTCAGATACTGACAATTGTTGAAAAAAAGGACAAAAAAGCATAGTTAATGGTCAAATATCTGTTTATTTATATTGAAATTTTCTGCAAAATAGTATACAATATAAATAGAAGAACAATGCTATTCCTAGAGCGTAATGACACGCTCTTATATTAGAAAGGTTTTGCTGAAATAATGAAAATAATAAAAGGAACCAGTGTAAGCAGAGGCATTGCATTTGGAAATATTGTATTGGAAAAAAAGTGCATTCCAGATATAATTAAAATCAGCAATATCGATCCGGTGGAAGAAATAAACAGATTTTTTAAAGCAAGTGCAGATACTCTTAACCATTTGCAGTATCTTTATGAACGTACACTGCATATTGCAGGAGAAACATACGCTCAGATTTTCAGCATACAGCAAATGATGCTTCAGGACGGGGATTTTGTTGACACAATAATAAAAACTATAGAAACGCAAAATGTCAATGCGGAATATGCTGTATATCTGGCATCAGGTATTTTTTCGGATTTTTTTATGGATATGGACGATGAATCCATACGGTCTAAATCAAATGATATTCTGGATGTTTCCGGACACATTATCAGGCATCTTAATAAGGAGACTATAAAGCCTCCGGTTTATTCAGGCGGCTGCCATATACTTGCCGCAGACGGATTTCTTCCCAGTCAGATCGCAGATATTGACAGAAATATCGTATCTGCGGTTATTTCAGCCAAAGGTCTTGCACGATCACATGCTGCATATCTTGCCAGACATATGCAGATACCAGCCGTTATAAATACAGGCATCCATCTGAATGACAGCATTGAGGGAAAATATGCTGCAGTAGACGGTTTTACCGGAGAAATATTTATTGAACCCGATGAAAAAATGATAAATTCACTTAAGAAAAGACAAAGCAAATATTCTGATATTAAAAGGATGGTCGGAATAATGAAGGATAAAATGAACTTTGCAAAAGAAACCAGAAAGATTCAGATGATTGCTTTGGATCTTGACGGGACAATCATAAGCAATGGCAGTATTCTTTCTGAAAAAAGCGCCGAAGCCATTGAAAAGGCTGCTGCTTCAGGAGTTGTCATTGCAGTATGCACCGGACGGGTACTTATGGAAATTCCGGAAGAGGTAAAAAAAATAAATGGTATTCAGTATTTTATCACTTCAAACGGAGCAGCAATTTATGACAGCAGATTTAACTGCATATACGAGGACCCTCTTCCTGAGGCAACTGCTGACAAAGCAATAGAAATACTTGACGATTATAACTGCCTGCTGGATTTGTATGTAGGAGGACATGGATACGTACAGGCAGATAATGTAAAGAATATTGAGCAATACAAAATCGGTCAGGGATTCCATGCAGTATTACAAAATAACAGAATACTGGTGGAAGATATACATGATTTTTACTACAGCAATAAACCTGATATTGAAAAAATAAATCTTTTCTTTGCTGATCTGGACGAACGAAGCGAAGCTATCGGAAGACTCAGCAAGCTTCTCCCTCCTCCGAATATAACATATTCTATGGGAAATAATCTGGAAGTAAATTCAGGTAACTGCTGCAAGGGTCAGGGAGTACATTTCCTGAGCGGAAAACTCAGTATTAATCCAAAAAATATAATGACTATAGGCGACAGCAATAATGATATTTCTATGCTGGAATATGCCGGATGTTCGGTGGCAATGGGCAATGCTCCTGAAAATGTAAAATCCGCTGCAAAGTATATCACCAGTACCTGTGAAAATGACGGAGCCGCAGAGGCTATCGAAAAATATGCACTAATATAACAAGCAATAAGCGGTGAAATCAAATAAGATTTCACCGCTTTAAACATTTCAGATACTCATTTGTGATTGCCATCCATTCACGTACATAATACGTCGGAGTCATGGTTGCATTATAAAAATCTGTTACTGAATTTATCGCTGAAGTATCATATCCGAACCTGTCCGCAATAAATCCCGCACGATATTGATGAAACCCGTCAGTTACAATAGCAATATCTCCGGTTATGCCCATTTCTTTCAATATTCTGCATGAATTTTCAAGGTTTTCATAAGTGCTCACCGACTGGTCTTCCATAATTATTCTTTCTTCAGAAATACCTTTCTGAACAAGATAAGTCTGCATTGCCTGTGCCTCTGATATTTGTTCATCATCTCCCTTTCCGCCGGAAACAATACAGAATACATCTTCATGCTCAGACAGAAATTCAGCAGCAGCGTCAAGACGTCTTCTCAGCATACGGCTGGGACTGTCCCCTTTTACCTTACACCCCAGAACAACAACTGCCTGTGAATTCTCCGGAGATTTAACACAGGCATTTATCATAAGTCCGGTAAGAACAGCCGCATAAATTATACCGGCGGCAACAATAACAGAAACAGAAATAATCACAATTTTACCACCGGTATGTTTAAACATATTTTCACATAATTCTTTAAACTTATTCCAGAAAACGGTTATTAAAATTAATACTGCACTTATAAACATTCCTGCTATATTTCCGGGATTTAATATATTAGAAAAAACCGGAAGCAGAAAAAACATCATTATAACTATTTCAACAGCTAAAAAGATATACCTTAATTTCATTCGTTATTCTCCTGATATTGATTTATTATTTAATGATAACATCTCCGTATAAATTTGTCAACAAACCTGAATATTTTTTCCTTTTTTACAAAAATAACCCCTGAGAAATCAATTTTTTCTCAGGGGTTATAATCATAAGGATATCAGAATTAATAAACTTAAATTTATTTTATTGCTTTAAAAGCTTCATCCAGATCATATATAATATCATCTATATGTTCTGTACCAATTGAAAGACGTATTGTATTAGGCTTGATTCCCTGATCAAGCAGTTCTTCTTCTGTCAGCTGTGAATGTGTTGTAGATGCAGGATGAATTACCAGAGATTTTACATCTGCAACATTGGCAAGAAGTGAAAATACCTTGAGATTATCAATAAACTTCTTTGCATCTTCTTCAGTACCTTTAATTTCAAATGTGAAAATAGAACCTCCGCCGTTAGGGAAATATTTGTTGTAAAGTGCTTTCTGCTCTCCATCTGCAAGTGACGGATGATTTACCTTTTCAACCTGCGGATGATTATTAAGATAATCAACAACCTTTAAAGTATTTTCAACATGTCTTTCTACTCTCAGTGACAATGTTTCCAGTCCCTGTAAAAACAGAAATGCATGGAAAGGAGAAAGTGTGGCACCTGTATCTCTCAAAAGTATTGCTCTGATTTTTGTTACAAATGCAGCAGCTCCTGCAGCCTTTGTAAAGCTTATTCCATGATAGCTCGGATTCGGCTCGGTTATTGACGGAAACTTGCCGCTTGCTTCCCAGTCAAATTTACCGCTGTCAACAATTACACCGCCTATAGCTGTACCATGTCCGCCGATAAATTTTGTTGCTGAATGAACAACTATATCTGCGCCGTATTCAATAGGTCTTACAAGATATGGAGTAGCAAAAGTATTATCAATTACCAGTGGAATCTTATGCTTATGAGCAATTTCAGCAATTTTTTCAATATCAATTATATTTGAATTAGGATTTCCCAGAGTTTCAATAAATATTGCCTTGGTATTTTCTTTTATAGCATTTTCAAAAGAATTTTCCTCGTCCGGGTCAACAAATGTTGTTGTTATGCCATAAGTCGGAAGAGTATGGGCAAGAAGATTATAAGAACCGCCGTAAATTGTCTTGGAAGCAACAATATGATCACCTGCACCGGCAAGATTCTGAATAGTATATGTAATTGCTGCTGCACCGGATGCTACGGCAAGTGCTGCAACACCGCCCTCAAGTGCTGCTATTCTCTGCTCAAAAACATCCTGAGTAGGATTTGTAAGTCTTCCATAAATATTTCCGGCATCCTTTAAACCAAAACGGTCAGCCGCATGCTGTGAATTATGGAATACATACGAAGATGTAGCATATATCGGTACTGCTCTTGCATCAGTTGCCGGATCTGCATTCTCCTGACCTACGTGAAGCTGAAGTGTTTCAAATTTATATTTTCTATTAATATTACTCATGATAATAACTCCTTTTTTAATATCAATTCATTTTATATTTATAATTTCACAAGGCTCATGCCTATAAAAAAAGCTGTTTCCACAGAAACAGTTTACATTCATTATATGTACTGTTATACTGTTCTCGCAATACACGAACATGCATATATTCGAAGAACAGACATATCAGTTGTTTTCCGTTTTTACACTGCGGATTTTCAGATATATCAGCATTTCTCTCCACTGCACATTCGCTGAGTATTAAGTTTTCTGCAATAACACATTCGCATAGTGAGCATACACATCATCTTTTTCATCTGTAAATCCTCCTGATTTTATTTAATCTATCTGTTCGATAGGATTACTATGGTTATATACTACACCATAAAAACCGTTTTGTCAATAGGTTTTGATTTTTTTGTAAAATATGACAAATTCTCCCTGATTGATATGACCGTATTTGTTTTATTTTTACAACCAGACTTTTTATTTAATTTTAATCCCGAAAGCAGTTTGAAAGAACCACTTTCGGGATTGTTATTGTTATTTTATTATTCACATAAATCAGTATTTTCAGCAACTATCTTCGTAACTTATTGAGGGAAAACCTTTTGAAAAAAGGTTTCCCTCAAACTCCCTTCCTAAAACTTCACCTGATTTTTTCTCAGAGGGGCAATGCTCCTCTGAGAAAAAATAAATAAAAGTCTTTGGAAAGGGGTCTGGGGAAGAACCTTTCTTCAGAAAGGTTTGCCCCAGCAAGGTTTCGGATATACTACTGTAAATTCCGATTTATCTTAATACTTATTATACCGCAAAGTAATCTCAGTGACAATACTAATGCAACATACTCTCCGACATGATAAGCGGAGGAGCTATTCTTAATCTTCTTTTAATATACATATAAGTAAAAGAACGGTGCATATTTATAAAATTATTTTCATAATCATTAAATAAGACAAGTAGATATTATATGTCAGACTATTTATAATATGAGGTGGCTTATGAAAAAGATCAATAAAAAAATTTTAAAAAGACTCGCATGTGTTACATCCGCATTAGTTATTGCAGGCGGAGTAGTTGTATATTCAATAAACAAGTCTCAGCAGAAAACTATTGCAACGCTCGGAGAAGTCAATAATGACAAACCAATTATTATTCTGGATGCGGGACATGGGGAATGTTATTAAACATAGTTCTGAAAATAATGGCAGACGCATAAGCGTTATGCCTTTGTATAAGTTTTAATCCAAAGGAGAATACTGAAAATGAAATATATTATACATACTAAAAATATTTTTAAGTCAAAAAATACTGAAGATATCAAAAAAGCAGTTACCGAAAAGATAGAAAAACTTATAAATACTCAGCTTAAACATTCTATATAAAGCTTATATTAAATCATAATCGAGGTGATATAATGCCGAATACAGGTATTTATTGCAGACTTTCAATTGAGGACAGGAATAAGCTTAAAGATGATGACAGTCAAAGTATTCAGAATCAGAAATCCATGCTTCAGACCTACTGCAAAGAGCGTGACTGGGATATTTATGATATTTACTGTGATGACGGTTACAGCGGTGTTGACCGCTGCCGTCCGGAGTTTAATCGTATGCTTAAAGACTGCGAATGCGGAAAAATAAATATTGTACTTTGCAAGGATCAGTCACGATTTTCCCGTGATACTGTAATTATTGAACAGTATATCAACGATAAGTTCCTTGAATGGGGAGTTCGGTTTATAGGCGTTGCCGACAACGCCGATTCCGACAGCGAAAGTTATGGTACAATGCGTTTATTCACCAGTGCATATAACGAAATGTACGTCAAAGATATTTCATCTAAAATCAGAAAAACTCTTGCATACAAACGTGAGCAGGGACAGTTTATAGGATCTTTTGCACCCTATGGCTATATGATAGATTCCAATGACAAACATCATCTTGTTATTGATGAAAATACCGCACCAGTTGTCAGAATGATTTTTGGAATGTATATTCAGGGAACAAGTTACAGAAATATCGTTAAAGAACTTAATTCCAGGAAAATTCTCAGTCCGTCAGCATACAAGCGAAAGACTGGTTCCGGATATGTAAACTGCAATGCTGAATCAAGTAACTCCAGAGGTTTATGGACACAATCCACAGTAGCTTCGATTCTTCGCAATGAGATGTACACAGGTACACTTGTTCAGGGAAAGTCGCACAATATAAGCTATAAAAATAAAAAGAAAAAGAAAGTGCCTCCTGAGAACTGGATAAAAATTCCCGGCTCACACGAGGCAATTATTGATAATCATACATGGAAAGCGGCTCAGGACCGTATACAAAGCAGAGTTCGTGCAAGCAGTGCCAAACAGATGATTTCACCGCTGTCGGGAAAGGTTAAGTGTGCAGTCTGCGGAAAACCCATGAAACGAAATGTATACTACAATAAGGCTAAAACTATTCAGTATTATGGATTACAGTGTGCATCCTGCAAAACAGGAGCTATGAACTGTACCAATGAAAAAAGTATCAGCGGAAAAGAGCTTGAAAAAATAATAATTGATGAGCTTAATAAAATCATTTCAGAATATTGCAATAAAGATAAAATAAAGCTTATTGATATTTACAGCGAACAGACTGATGCCATGAAACATCAGATTGAAGTACTGAAAAAGCAGCATCAAACAGCTAAGTCAAGGCTTATAAAAACGTATAAGGATAAGCTTGACGGACTGATTTCCGCAGAGGACTTCAAGGTATTCAGAGAAAATCTTTCTGATGAAGAAATACAGCTGTCCGGGCGTATTAAAGAACTGACTAATAAACTTGAATCCAGTCAATTAAATCAAAATGCTGAAGATAAATATTCTGTAATTGAAAAATATACCCATTTTTCAGAGCTTACACGTACTGTCACAGAAGAATTTATTGATCATGTGGAAGTCAGCAAAGTTCAGGATAACGGCGAACGTGAGATACATATTCATTGGAATATATAGATGATATATTACTGTATTTTATTAACGATGATCATTACTGTACCAAGAACAGTCAAAACTGCTCCGGTAGCACGGTTTAATGTTTTAGGTTCAGCCTTATTTGCAAATTTAGCTGCAATTCTTGCCCACAGCAGAGTAGACAATATACAGAAAATCATTACAGAAATATCAGGAGTTCCGCCTATGGCAAAGTGAGAAACAGCTCCTGTAAGGGCAGTAAATGTCATAATGAAAACACTCGTTCCCACTGCTGTTTTCAATTCATACCCAAGTACAGTGGTCAGAATAAGAAGCATCATCATTCCTCCGCCGGCACCTACAAAGCCACAAATCAGTCCTATTACAATACCGCATACAACAGACTGTATAAATCTTTTTTTTGCAGAAACTTCCTGCATTTTCTCTTTGGTAGTCATAACAGGCTTAACAATAAATTTGATTCCTAACAGTAAAGTCATAATCATTGAAAATGCACCCATAGTGTTCTGAGATATCAGACTTGCAAGAAGACTGCCGACAAGTGTAAAAATCAAAACCGTAAACATCATAACAAGCCCATTTTTTATATCAATATTTTTATTGCGGTAGTAAGTATACGCTGATACGCCGCTTGCTAAAACATCACTTGCCAGTGCAATTCCAACAGCCTGATAAGCCGGAATATCAAGAAAAGTAATCAACATAGGACTGATAACGGCAGCCGCACTCATTCCCGCAAAACCTGTTCCCAGTCCTGCACCTAATCCGGCAATAAAACAAATAATAAATTCAAACAGCATAAATACTTTCGTCTCCTATCTATCGTTCATATAATTATAACACGCTATATGATGAATAATTCATCAATGCAGTGTTTATAGCGATACCGCAAATTTTGCTGTACCTTTTAATTCTATTACTGCTCCGCCAAATCAGACAAGATTTAACTTACACAGCAATATCTATTATAACACTAATAACAGATAATTTCAACAGAAGTTTAGTTTAATTGATGAAGCGATATAAAAGCGTTGATTTTTCTGAAGTTTAGTGATATACTATAGAATGCATATACATATAAACATCAGAAAAATTTTTAACCCGGTTTAAGAACACTCCCCACATGGCGGCATTGACGGCGGATGTTCATCTGCAGACGGAGTACCTGAAAAAGGAATCAATCTTAATATTCTTCTATGCCTTCGGGATATGTTCCGCCTTTACGGGTATGATGTGGAGGTCACAAGAGATACCGACCGTTCCATTCATGATGACGGAGTAGAAGGAATAGCCAATCAGAAAAGTTCTGATATGGATAACCGTCTGGCATTGTTTAACAAATACCCCAATGCTATATGTATCTCAATTCACCAGAATCAGTTTACTGATTCCAAATATAAAGGCGGTCAGATGTTTTATTCTGACACAAATTCCCAAAGTAAATATATAGCTCAGGCAATTCAGGATAAATTTGTTGAATTTATTCAGCCGGATAATGACAGGGAAATTAAGCTTTGCGGCAAAGAATTGTTTTTGTGCTACTTCTGTAATAATCCTACTGTAATGGTTGAATGCGGATTCCTTTCAAATCCTGAAGAAGCTGAAAATCTGAAAAATGAAGAATACCAGAATAAAATAGCTTTTACTATATTTGCT
>NZ_JBJFHN010000075.1:0-2608 GCF_051893655.1 Porcipelethomonas sp.
TCTTTTCACATGAAAAGAAAGTAAATTAAGCATTTCTTTGTTACTTTCTTGTTGCCACAAGAAAGTAAATAAAAATAAAAATATGTCTTTCTTTAATGATTTCTTTTTAAAAGAAATCAGATATCCAGATTCTCCACATATTTGGCATTAGTTTCAATAAATTCCTTTCTGGGACCTACCTTATCCCCCATAAGGATTGTAAAAGTTTCATCTGCCTTGACAGCGTCTTCCATATTTATTTTAAGCATAGTTCTGGTTTCCGGATTCATTGTAGTTTCCCACAGCTGTTCCGGATCCATCTCACCCAGACCTTTATAACGCTGAACCTCCGGTTTTGTACCGTTTTCCGTAGTCAGTTCTTCAATATACATATCTCTTTCTTCATCAGAAAAGGCGTATTTTACCTTTTTGCCCCTGAACACTTTGAATAGCGGCGGCTGAGCAATATAAATATTTCCGTTTGTTATAAGCGGACGCATAAATCTGAAGAAAAATGTCAGAAGAAGTGTTCTGATATGAGCACCGTCAACATCGGCATCTGCCATAATTATTATCTTGCCGTACCTCAGCTTTGTAATATCAAAATCCTCCCCTATACTTGTACCCAGTGCTGTTACTACCGGCTGAAGCTTTTCATTTCCATAAACCTTGTCAATTCTTGCTTTTTCTACATTCAGCATCTTTCCCCACAATGGAAGAATTGCCTGATAGCGTCTGTCTCTGCCTTCTTTTGCAGAACCGCCCGCAGAATCTCCCTCGACAATATAAATTTCTGTAAGTTCAGTATCATGCTCTGAACAGTCGGCAAGCTTACCCGGTAAAGATGCGCTTTCCATTGCGGTTTTTCTTCTGGCTGTTTCTCTTGCTTTCTTTGCAGCTTCTCTTGCACGCTGTGCTGCAACGGATTTTTCAAATATAGCTTTAGCATCTGCCGGATTTTCTTCCAGATAGCACATAAGCTTATCCATTACCATTTTTTCTACAAAGCCTTTAACTTCCGGATTTCCCAGTCTGCCCTTGGTCTGTCCCTCAAATTCGCACTCAGTAAGCTTTACTGAAATTATCGCAGTAAGACCTTCTCTTACATCATCGCCCAGAAGTTTATCTCCGTCTTTTAAAAGATTAAACTTTTTACCGTATTCGTTAATAACTTTTGTAAGAGCGTTTTTAAATCCTGTTTCATGGGAACCGCCGTCTGTAGTATGGATATTATTAGCAAAAGACAGAATAACTTCATTATAGCTGTCGTTATACTGCATAGCTATTTCCGCAAAGGAATCTCCCTGAGTACCAGAAATATAAATCACCTTATCAGAAAGTGAATCCAGACCTTTTGTTTTATGAATATGCTCTACAAACTGTCTGATACCGCCTTCATAATGGAGTACTTCTGTTCTGGGATCTTCACTGTCCCTTAAATCACTGAATATAATTTTTATACCGCCGTTTAAGAATGCCTGTTCTCTTAAACGCTTAAGCAAAACTTCGTAATCATAGTGAGTATCCTCAAAAATTTCACCGTCCGCCTTGAACATAACAGTAGTTCCTGTTTCTGTTGTATCTCCGATTATTTCAAGGGGTTTTGAATAATTTCCTCTTTCAAATCTCTGGAAGTGAACATGCTTGCCGTCCTTTACAGTAAGCTCCAGCCACTCGGAAAGTGCATTAACTACAGACGCACCAACACCGTGAAGTCCGCCGGAAACCTTATATCCGCCGCCGCCGAATTTTCCTCCTGCGTGAAGTATCGTATAAACTACCGTTGCTGCGGAAATTCCCTCTTTCGGGTGAATTCCTGTAGGTATACCTCGTCCGTTATCTGATACTCTGATAACATCTCCCTCAAGAATTTCTACCCTGATTTCAGAACAAAAGCCTGCAAGCGCCTCATCTATTGAATTATCTACAATTTCATAAACCAAATGATGCAGACCTTTAGGACCTGTGGAGCCAATATACATTCCCGGACGCTTCCTTACAGCTTCAAGCCCCTCCAGTACTTGTATTTGGTTTTCATCGTAATTCTGATTTGCTGACATGTACTCTTCCTCCTTCCCTACTTTTTTGAAAAAAAGTAGGCAAAAAACTTTTATACGTATTTTATTTTACTGATTTTTTTTACATAAGGCTCGACATCTTACTAATCTGAACCTTAAGGGGAAAATTTGAAAAAAAGTAGGCAAAAAACTTTTAAACGTATTTTACTTTACTGATTTATTTTACATAAGGCTCGACATCTTACTTTTTGAAAAAAGTAAGACAAAAACTTTCAGACGTGGCTTACTTTACCGATTTATTTTACATAAGGCTCGACATCTTACTAATCTGAACCTTAAGGGGAAAATTTGAAAAAAAGTAGGCAAAAAACTTTTATACGTATTTTTCTTTACTGATTTATTTTACATAAGGCTCGACAGCTTACTTTGTAGGGGCGAGCATTGCTCGCCCTTCTTTTACTTTCTTGAAGCATCAAGAAAGTAACAAAAACCATGTTCATTTCTTGTCATGTGACAAGAAACGAACCAAAGAAACACACTTCTTTCTTTGTTCACACAAAGAAAGAAGCAAAGAAATGTAATGACATAAACTTCCTTTTGAACTGGAACGC
>NZ_JBJFHN010000076.1:0-8768 GCF_051893655.1 Porcipelethomonas sp.
TTTTCCTACTGAATAAAGTCTTTCCTCATAGTCAACAGAAAGCGGGAAAAAGTCAACTCCCTCTCTTGGCTTCTGACTTGCCGTAACATTTGCCATTACTACTGTTTCACCATAGTGGACCCAGCATGAACCGTTTGAAAGCGCACAGGTTTTTCCTGTTTCAACCATAAGCTCTCTGCCGGCGAACTGTGTTTTAAAGGTTTTATAATTTTCAAACATAAACTGCCTCCGTTTTTTCAGTAGCAGCTTTAGCAATAAACCCTGAGCCCCGAAATCAGGAACCACGGTTTTTTGCTAAAATTACCACTACTGGATTTTCCTTGGTTTTAATTTTTCAGATAGATTTAAAAGGCAGAGAGGATTTCTCCCGACTGCCTTTTGAAAACTTACTTACGAATACCGAGCTTTTCAATAATTGCACGATATCTGTTGATATCCTTTTTCTTGAGGTAGTTGAGAAGGTTTCTTCTGTGACCTACCATCTTAAGAAGACCTCTTCTTGAGTGATGATCGTTCTTGTGAACCTTAAGATGTTCAGTAAGATCATTGATTCTTCTTGTAAGAATTGCAATCTGTACTTCCGGAGAACCTGTATCGTTCTCATGAGTTCTGTTAGCTTCGATAACTGCTGTTTTTTCTTCTTTTAAAAGCATTTTTTTCACCTCTTTGATTATTTGCTGATAACTTAGAATAAGGCTGGTAAATTCCCGGACGGGCTTAACCCTTAATCCAAGTACATAGCACGTTTGATATTATATCATACTTTACATGTTTTGTAAAGAGATTTTTTAAATTTTATGAAATAGTTTTTCTTTTTTTAGCTTTTTTCTTTTCAATCGGCTTTTCGCTTCCTCCCCTGTCCGTAAAGAGAACATCTTCATCGTCACCCGAAGTCACTTTAAGCTCCGGATTCACTTCGCCCTTTTGTTCATAATACGGATTAATGACATATTTCTGAACAACCGGGTAGGAATTAAAGCAGATTATGAAACATATTATCGCTGCGGGAACAAACGGAAGAAGAAAAGCAAAGCTTAAATTCCATATTATTGCAATGATAAATACGCCGGATATTAAAAGCGTGATAACCAATGTAAGAAAATTCTTTTTCAGTGCCACACATGAAAGAACAAATGAATTTTTCAGAATATTTTTAAAGGAAATATCTGTTGCTACTATCATAAGATATGAATAATAATTCATCATGGTAAAAATAATTGCAGCACTTATACATATAACAAATGGGATAAGAATCAGTTTGTTGTCATAAGCCTTTGCAAGTTTGGGATAAATGTAAACTGCTATACCTAAGACCGAATAAACCAATATATCCAGTATACCCATAACCGCCGATTTTTTATAATTTTCAGTAAATGTTTTTTTAAAATCAGTCAGAATAAACGCATGTTTTTCAATAGTAAAATTTCTCATAATTTTAAACATTCCGGCAGTTGCAGGACCAATAACGGCTGCAAAAACTATTATACACAATCCGGACATTAAAATTGTAACTGTACTGCTGGAAACTTTAGCAAATGCATACACAGCCAGCAAAACAGGTATAAAAAAAACAGAATAAAGCAAATTTACTTCAGCGATCTTCCAGAATTTTCTTATAAAAAGCTCAAAAAATCTTGCTATCCCCTTTTTCTTCGGTGCATTTTTCGGAATCCCCACTCCTGCATTTTCGTTAAACAAACTCATTATTTATTTTTACACTCCTCCGTTTGTGTCAGGGAACCAGCAATATCCCTGTAAAAAAATACGTAATAACACAGTCTGCCGCAGCCAGCAGCAGACAAAATAAAGTAAGAACTGCAAATTTCAGCACATAAAGTTTTATACTTTTATTTTCGCTTCCATCAGTATTCTTATTAAGAATATAGTTCATAAATAAATTTGAAAATTTAATTGATTCTCTCGCACCCAGAATCAGTACAGCAGAGCTTGCAGCGGCAAATGGAAAAAGCATAATAATAATTGCCAGAAATCCCTTTGCCCCAAGCATAAGATAGAACATAGATGCCGCTATGCCTGTTGAAATTCCTCTGTATACGATACTGGCTGCTGCCAGAGGCTGTCCCAGTGCAAAAAAGCCCAGTAAAAACTGAAAAATCAGAATTACTGCTGCCGGCAGAAAAGCATTCAGATAAATTTCTGAAACTGTTTTAACTCCGGAGGTTTTCACAAGTCCCTGAGTAAGAATGCTTCGGTTAACCGTTTGAGCACTGTCTGCAGCACAGACTATAACTGTCCCTGCGATTATTCCGCCGAAAAGCAGCAGCGTAAGAAGTCCCAGACTGAGTCTGCGTCTCTGTGTTCCCGTAAAATTTGTTCTGTCCGATATTTTCATATGTACCATCCTTTTTAATTTAAGCTTCATGCCTTTTTAAAAAGAATATGCCGGACAAACTTATTCTAGAACCAGTGATTACATTATTTTGCCAGTTCGTAAGCTCTTTTTGTACATGCTTCACAAGCACTGTCTACTACATCAAGCAGATTTCCGCTGTAAAGCTTATCAAGTCCTGCAAGAGTAGTTCCTCCCGGAGATGAAACCATTTTTATAAGTTCATCAATAGAATAACCGGAATCTGTAATCATTTTGGCTGAACCTATAAGGCTCTGGGCAAAAAGCTCCTTTGCCGTTTCAGAATTTATTCCGACTTTCGAGGCATAGTCAATAAATCCTTTAGCAAAAAGGTAAATAAATGCCGGACTGCTTCCATTTACTGCAATTACTTCCTTCATTTTGCTTTCATCTATAACTGCAGCTTTTCCGCATGCTCTGAATATACTGCATACAAATTCAAATTCCTCATCAGATACAAGACCGTCCTTTGCCAAAGCAGAAGCTCCCTCATTAAGAAGCAAAGGAGTATTTGGCATAACAATAACTGATTTAACATTTGTTTCAGTTGCTTTTCTTAAAAACTCACTGTTTATTCCGGCAGCAATTGAAATCAGCACAGTATTTTCTGATATGCTGCCTGAGATTGATTTCAGAACCCCTTCTATAACCTGAGGTTTAACGGCGAGAAAAACATACTTGCATTTTGAGACCACTTCAGCAGCGTCACTGCATTTTTCCACTCCGTATTCAGCCAGTGAATCAACCTTTGAAGCGTCCGGATCAGCAGCAAAAAGACTGATTTTATCGCTCAGAGTGCAGCCGGAAATCCCTTTCATTATAGCAGTACCCATATTTCCTGCCCCGATAAATCCAACATTTACTTTCATTTTATCAATCCTTTCAAAAAAATCACTTGTTTAATTATAACTCAAAAAGCTACAAATAACAAGTGATTTTTCAATATTTACTGATATTTATTATCCGGTAATCCTTTTATTACCGAATATTTTTCTGTAGGCTGTCAGAATAGCCGGCAAAACAACGCAAAGAAGAACAATATCAATTGGAAGCATAATCACATTCTTTACAATTCTCGGCGGAAGCATTGCCACAAATCCCCCAGTTCCATACAAAACGCTGATAAAATAAGTATTCATCAGCAGATTACATATTATATCTACAAGAATTTTAGCAGCAGCACATCTTACCGGAAAAAATTTCCCTGTTTGAGCTTTGTAAAGACACAAACCGTAAATAAATCCGGCTGTCACCTGAACGAGGGTAAATCCCGGATGATATGCACCTCCTGTTTTATTTGCAGCTAAAAATCCCAGAATATCTGTAATTGCTCCGGCAATTGCTCCCGGAACAGGACCATACAGCATGCCAATCGCCGCCAATGCCAGAAAACTAAATGAAATTTTTATAGTTTCTCCGATTGGTATCTGAACAAATATACTCAGCAGTACATAAACTGCAATAAGCATGCCTGTCATCACTATACAGCTGGTATGCGTTAATTCCTTTGCGGAATCACTGAAAACTGACAAAAACCTTTTCATAAAAGACCTCCTTGAATTTGTGCTGATTTGCACAAAGAAGCCTGTTATAAAAAGGTTTGCCTTCATGCATACAGCGGGATGCGAAAACCGTACCGCAAGCCCGTCACAGCTCTTCGTCCCGGCGGCAACTCCCCGTCCCCCGGACACTTCACGCACAGTTTTCTACTCTGATGCCTATATTCGTATGATTTCCGGAAAAATCAGAATGCGATTTCACCGGCAATATGATAAAGCTCTTCTTCAAAAGGCTTTTTCATTGATAATGCTTCCTGAATATCAAAGTCAACAATCTTGCTGCTCTGCATACCGACTACTCTGTTGCCGATTCCCTGTGAAAGCAGATCAACAGCATAATAACCCATCTGGCTTGCAACAACTCTGTCTCTTACTGTCGGAGAACCGCCTCTCTGAACATGTCCGAGAATTGTTGTTCTGGCTTCGATACCTGTTTTTTCCTGCAATGTTCTTGCAATTTCTTCTGAATGACCTACGCCTTCAGATACAACTATGATAAAGTGCTGTTTTCCGGTTTTTCTTGACTCAAGCATTTTCTTTGCAACTGCGTCCAGGTTATAAGGAATTTCACTTGTTATTACATATGTTGCACCGCATGCAATACCTGCATTAAGAGCGATATAACCAGCACCTCTGCCCATTACTTCTACAACACTGCATCTGTCATGTGACTGTGTTGTATCTCTGAGCTTGTCAACCATTTGAACAACAGTATTCATAGCTGTGTCATAGCCGATAGTATACTCTGTGCAGGCAATATCATTATCAATAGTACCTGGAAGTCCTACGCACAAAATTCCCTTTGCGGAAAGATCAGCCGCACCTCTGAATGAACCGTCACCGCCGATTACAACTATACCCTCAAGGCCAAGCTCCTGACATTTTTCCTTGGCTTTTTCAACGCCCTCTTCAGTTCTGAATTCAGGACATCTTGCAGTATAAAGCATTGTTCCGCCTCTCTGAATAATATCAGAAACACTGCGTTCATTCATCTCAAAAATGTCTCCGTTTATCAGACCGTTATAACCTCTGCGGATACCATAAACCTGCATACCCTTTCTGATTGCAGCTCTTGTTACAGCTCTTACAGCTGCATTCATTCCAGGGGCATCGCCACCGCTTGTTAAAATACCGATTTTTTTAATCATTATTATAACTCCCATCCGCCTTCAGGCATATTAATGATAAGCGCAAATCTTCACGCAAATCCTCCATATACTATTTTACTACATTTCAAATATTTGTCAAGTGTTTTCAAATTAAATTCTATAAAAAGTTTTTATTGATTTCAATCAATCAGCCCTATATCATCTGATTTTATTATTTTATTAAGTTCCGACAGCATTTTACTGTCTAAAGAAATTTTATAATCACCTTTCAGCTTAATATATTTTTTTAAACCAGTCAGATAAAAGCACACTTCATGTCTGCCCGGATACTTTTTCAGAATTTCCGCAGCCTGAATAATAATATTTTTATCAGTACCTGATAATTTAATGCAAAACCTTTTCCGGGAAATTATTTCCGAAAATTCTTCCTCGTCAAATATACTGTCCACCGCAATTGTGTCATTATATGACTTATTGCGTGATACCTTGCCAAATATATACAAAAGATTTCCATAAATAAATTTCTTTTCATATTTTGCATACGCTTCCGGAAACACTGTAAACTCCATTGAACCGCATGTATCCTGCAAATTCAGAAATCCCATTTTCTTTCCTGTAGAGGTATAGCGTACACTCACATCATCCATTACTCCCAGAAAGCAGACTATCTGATTTTTAGCATAGCTGCCCGTTTCAATATTCCGGTGTATTTCCGAAGAATCGGGTACTCTCATAAGCTTCAGAGCCGTTTTATACGGGTCAACAGGATGACCGGAAATATACATTCCGGTAGCAAATTTTTCAAAGCACAAAAGATCAGCATAACGATATTCTTTCTCCGGTTTGAATACAATTTCATTTTTCCCGGAAGAATTTTCTGACGCAAACAGACCTATCTGTCCCTCCAGATTTGCTCTGGAAAAGCTTGCTATACTGTCCATCAGATACTCATAATTATTTATCATCTGACGGCGGTTTGCTCCCAGACCGTCAAATGCTCCGGCTTTTATGAGATACTCCACTGACACACGGCTTATGCCAAGCTCTTCTGTTCTGTAGCAGAAATCCTGAAGATTTTCAAAGCTTCCGTTTTCTGCCCGTTCATTTACTATGCCGTTTATTACGCCGATTCCCAGTGTTTTTATTGCCAGAAGACCATAGCGTATGCCTTCGGATTCCGTTGTAAAGTATGCCGAGCTTTTATTTATATCCGGTCTGAGTACTGCTATACCATTTATTCTGCATTCTTCTGCATATTCAATAAGCTTATCTGTATTGTCAAGTACGCTTGACATAAGAGCAGCCATATATTCTTTTACATAATGGCATTTAAGAAAAGCTGTCTGATAAGCAAGATAAGCATACGCCGCAGCATGGGATTTATTGAAAGCATAAGATGCAAAACCGCTCATTTCATCAAATATTTCATTTGCATCCTTTTCGCTTACCCCGTTTGCGACTGCCCCGGCACAGCTTATCGTTCCGTCAGGATTCTTTTCTCCATAGACAAAACTATGACGTTCCTTTTCCATCACATCATGCTTTTTCTTAGCCATTGCACGGCGCACAAGATCAGCTCGTCCGTACGAATATCCGGCAAGAGTACGGCAGATTTCCATTACCTGTTCCTGATAAACCATACACCCATAGGTAACATCCAGAATATTTTTAAGCAGCGGATGCTTATAGGTTATCTGTTCAGGATTATGCTTATTGTTTATATATTTCGGTATTGATTCTGAAGGTCCCGGACGGTAAAGAGAAATAACGGCTATCAGATCTTCAAGATTTTCCGGAATAAGCTGTGACAGTACTCTTCTCATGCCTGCGCTTTCAAACTGAAAAACCCCGGTTGTTTTTCCCATGGACATCATTGCATAAACGTCTTTGTCATCAACGGGAATTTTATTTATATCAAAATCCGGTACTTTTTTTCGTATGTCTTCCACACAGTGTTTTATAACCGTCAGGTTGCGAAGTCCCAAAAAGTCCATTTTGAGCAGTCCGAGACTTTCCAGAGCCGTCATAGTATACTGTGTAACCACAGCGTCTCCGCTTTTTTTAACAGGTACAAGGTCAGTTACAGGAACGCCGGATATTACAACTCCTGCCGCATGAATGGAATCATTTCTGGGCATGCCCTCAATTTTCATGGACATGTCTATAAGTTTATGCGCCGAATAATTTGAATCATAGAGTTCTTTGAGTTCACGGCTTTTTTCAAGTGACTGGGCAATTGTAATATGCAGATCTTTCGGTACCAGAGCTGAAACATCATTTCTGAATTTCACAGACATTCCCATTGTCCGTCCGGTATCCTTAATTGCAGCTCTTGCCTTTAGAGTATCAAAGGCTATAATCTGGGAAACACGGTCTTCGCCGTATTTTCCCACAACATAGTCAATTACCTGCTGTCGTCCCTCTATGCAGAAATCAATATCAAAATCCGGCATGCTTACTCTTTCCGGATTTAAAAATCTTTCAAAAAGAAGATTGTATTTTATAGGATCAATAGAAGTAATACCAATGCAGTAAGCACAGATACTTCCGGCACCTGAGCCTCTTCCCGGTCCTACGGGAATATCATGATCTTTTGCATACTTTACAAAATCCCAGACTATGAGATAATAGTCAACATAACCCATGCTTATTATTACTTCCAGCTCATAATTCATTCTTGATTTTATACTGTCACTGATATTTTCCCCGTATTTTTCTTTCATACCCTCAAGACAAAGTCTTCGGAAAAATGCCGTATTGTCATCTTCTCCGTCAATATGAAATTTAGGCAGTCTTATAACTCCGAATTCAAATTCAAAATTACATTTGTCTGCTATAACCACAGTGTTTTCAACAGCTTCCGGAATACCCTTAAAAAGCTCGTACATTTCCTCTGTGCTTTTAAGATAAAATTCCTCTGCAGGAAATTTCATAGGGTTCGGTTCATAAATAGTCTTTTTCATCTGAATGCACATTAAAACATTCTGAACCTCAGCATCACTTTTTTCAATATAATGAACATCGTTTGTAGCCGCCATAGGAATTCCGGTTTCTTTTGAAAGTCTGCAAATCAGCGGCAGGATTTCTCTTTGCTCCTTTATGCCGTGATCCTGAATTTCAAGATAATAATTATCTGTGCCGAAAATATCCCTGTATTTCAGCGCAGTTTTTTTAGCACCCTCATAGTCATTATTTAAAAGCTTTCTTGGGATTTCTCCGGCAAGACATGCTGACAGACAAATAAGGTCTTCATGATACTGTTCAAGCAACTCCATATCAACTCTGGGCTTACTGTAAAACCCTTCGGTATAGCCCTTTGAAACCAGCTTTATCAGATTCTGATAGCCTTTATTGCTTTTACACAGCAGTATCAGATGATAGGGATGTCCGTCAAGCTTTGCTTCCATGTCAAACCGTGTGCGGGGTGCAACATAAACCTCACAGCCTATAATAGGCTTTATTCCGGCTTTCAGAGCCTCCTGATAAAATTCAACAGCTCCGTACATAACTCCGTGATCAGTTACAGCTATGGCTTTCTGCCCCATTTCTGCCGCTTTTTTTACGAGATTCCGAATACGGCATGCACCGTCTAACAGACTGTATTCACTGTGAACATGAAGATGAACAAAGCTGTTATTTTTTTTATTATTACTCATATAACACCATATTATATTATTTTTGCTGTTTTCTTATTTCATCTGCAAACTTTGAAATTTTCTGAAATCTTCT